>CADBRY010000300.1 GCA_902797195.1 uncultured Eubacteriales bacterium | reverse complement strand
CCTGCGGACTTGAATTCGTTGGTAGGCGTATAGTTGACCTTTCCACCGTTTACGCTGACATCAGCCACTTTATAGATAGTAAGTTCCATTCCGCTGATGGGCGTAATGTTTTCCTCATCGGTGTACTGGGTGACGATAGTCAGGTTAGTGCTGTTCTTCGTCAGATCAGGCATAGAAGCATTGTCCGCGGCGTAAAGGAAACTGGCGTTCCCAAGAACGAGCACGGCTATCAGGCTAAGAACGATCAATATTCTGTTGTATGATATCTTTGTTCCTGTCATGTCTTTTTCTTCTTTCTCCTGATACGAAATATAATGTATGCGATGAGCGCTGCTTGCAAAGCCAATATCAGCGTGATTATCGCAAACTGCAACTGTGACAGTTTATCCCATATGGTTTCCGTGGGTTCTTCAGGTGGCACATAAGGCACCCTGTGTCCCCGAACCAACAGTCTGTGTGTATTGACGCCATAGGGCGTACATGTTACCAGCGTCGCCAGATCCTGTCCCGGAACTATATCCAACAGGCTTACTTCTTCAGGAAGCACTGTATTGATCTGATCCACTTCATAAGCCAGATGTTCATCCAGCACGTGTATATAGAACTGGTCGCCAACTACAATCTGGTCCAGGTCTGTAAACAGCTTGGCACTGGGCAGTCCTCTGTGCGCTGACATTACTGTATGCGTGCTCTCGCCGCCCACTGGAAGGCTGGTCCCTTCAATATGCCCCACGCCCTTCTCAAGGGTTTTGGCCGCAACTCCGTGGAATACGACCATCTTCTCGCTGAGTCTGGGGATTTCCAGATAACACATCATCCCCGTGTCATCCACCGCCAACATTGTATCATACGGATGAGTCAATACATACTCATTTTCATCGCTGAAGGCATCCATTATGGTGTTGACTTTGTGCTGACGGTTGTACTCTATCGCATCTTCCAGAAGTTTATCTTTTTCTTCATCGGATAGTTCTGAAACCTCATCTGAATAAGCATTAATCATCCTATGATGCAGGTATTCATTCCAGAAGTTGCTTATTGTAGGATAAAGGAGTATTCCTGCGCCAATGAGCATAAGCAGTATGAATAATATTATCCGAATCTTATTACTCATCTGACTCTGCTATATTCTCCTGATTATCTCTGCGTTTTTTTAGTCTCTTAACAAGTAGTATCGCGATCAATATGCCCACTATTGCGCCTATGAGAGCAACTATTATATTCATATTGAACCAAGCTCGCGGATCTATCTTGTCTTCTTCTCCAGGCACATAAGGCACTCTGTGGCCTCTGCACAATATTCTATGAGTGTTGACTCCGTAAGGTGTGCATGTAACTAGCGTAACATAGTCTTTGCCTTCAACCAATGCCAGTGACTCTGTCTGATCAGGCTCTACTACCTGGATCTTATCAACCTGATATGCAATAGTTTCATCACATACGGTTATAAAAAACTTATCTCCTTCTTTGACTTTGTCAAGGTCCGTAAACAATCTGTTGTTTGGAAGCCCTCTATGAGCTGTCAGAACTGCATGAGTCCCTTTTCCTCCAACCGGCAGACTGCTACCGAACAGATGTCCTACTCCCTTAGCCAGTATGGCTTCAGTTGTATAGTGATAAATAGGTGATTTTGTCCTAATGGATGGGATTTCCACATATCCCATCATACCATCACCTGTAGGATTCAACAGGTCTTCATACTCCAAATCCTTTACATTCTCGCGCATTGTAAACGCATCGGGGACCTTCTTTGGTAATAGTTTATCATTATATCTATGCGCAGCATCAAGAATTTCTTCTAGCTGTTTCGAATCCATTTCAGCCACAGTGTCATCAAAATTGTTCATAGTTCTGTTGGCAAGAATCTGGTTCCAAGTGCTGCTTATCAGAGGGTACAGTAGTATGGACAGTCCTACAAGGAATATGAGCATGAATGCAAGTGTTCTTTTATTCAGTCTTATTCTCATAGGATTCTCCATGCTACTGTCTCGGTGACCGGACAAGCCGGCCACCAAAACCGTAGCGTTCGTTAGCTAATCAATTTAATAACTTTAAGTTTTCTTATTTCTGGTGCTGCTTTTTTCTGCTTCCAAAGAGCAGGAAGAGTGCCAGCGCCATGATGACGATACCGCCAATGGTGAAGAGAATTGTTCCCATTCCGCCTGTGCTTGGCAGGGTACCTACCTTGTTGTTGACGATGTCAGCAGCTTCACTGTCATTGTCATTGTAAGTGTATGTTGTTTCACCTGTTTTCTTGTTAACAGCATTCTTCTGACCGTGAAGTACGCTTTCAGCTTTTGGATTAGGATCATTCCAGTCTTTTACGTAGTCACCTACGAGAATGGAGTTGACCTTGACCTGATAGGAGGTCATTCTACCCTTGTTGTCCAGTGTCGGTAGGATCTCAATTTTGATAGGCGTAGTGTTCTTTGCAAACTCGGTATTAGGACCAACGCTCGTTTCTACGAGGTAGTAAACGCCTGCATCGATCTGATTCATACCTCTCAGAATACCATCCCTATCAGTGATAACATCCTTGACCTTCTTGTCGGTGTCAGGAGCAGTACCTTCTGCATTGGCTTTGTAGAGTATAAATTGTACTCCCTCGAGGGGTCTCCAACCAGTCTTTGTAACAGCAGTTGTTTCGTTCATTACCTGAGTAATTTCTTTGCCGTTATCATCAAGACCAATCTTGATAACTTCTCTGTTTTCCTCAATGTCTTCACTCTGTCCTTCAAGATCGCCATTGATGGTAAATGTGTAGTGGTATGTTTCTTTCTCATCCATCTTGGAAGCATTCTGACCAGGCTTGTTATTGTAGTGAAGCTCAGCAGTGTTTGTTTCTTCCTTGAAGTTTACACCATGATTCTTATTTACTGTAGCATAGTAGCAGATTTCAACAGCTTTTCCACCGTTCTTCTCAAGGAATGCAGGTGCGAAAGTGATCACGAAATCTTTTTCGCCTTTATTGTACTCTACTGTATAAGTATCGTTGGCTCCGTCCAGAGTAGTTGTAGCCGCAATAGCTTTGTCATCATTGACTCCTGCAACCTTGACTGTGATTGAACCGGACTTGAATGTAAGACCTGTTGACAGTGCGTCATTTACGATGAACTTAGGATTGTAGAAATCTCCAACTTTTTCGGGATATGTGTTTCCAGACTTTTTGAAGTAGTTGGCTTCGTACTTCGGAAGTTTCGTGTTGATTCTGAAAGCAACATCATCAAATACTGCTTCTTTGCCTTCGGTATCAGCGCTGTACGTTACCTTCCCTGAGGTGCTATCAAGAGTTACTGTGCCACCTGTTGATCCGGCAGTATCACCCTTGTTTCCGTCATCTGTACCATCGCCGTCACCATCAGTTGCACTGATGTCATCTCCAGTAGGATCATCATCAAGAGCATCGCCTGTTACGCTGTTGTTGTCCTTATTTGTCTCTGCACCTGCGTTTGCTTTTCTTTCAACAACCTTTTCAAACGTAATAGTTGATTTTTTAGCATGCACATGCAGCACGTCAGTATCATTTGCGGAAACTTTGTTTCCATTATCATCAGTCTTTATGCCGTCTGCCTCAGGGTTAACGCTGACAATCATGGGATTGTAAACAGTGCCAGGGTCTGCAGGTTCAACAAGTACCAGATATGATCCAAGCTCGGTTCTATTTGTCTGCTTGGTTATAGTCTTGGTGAAAGCCTTTTCTGTACCTGCAGGTTTATCGAATGTAAATGTTGCTGCTGTTGCTGGAGGCGTCTTTTTATTCTCTGCTGCCTCCTTGTCCTGTGCTATCAACGCCAGAGCTGTGAGTGCTTTGCTGCTGGGATCTTCAAAGGAATACGGGATAAGTGTATCTTTGACTACCCATGTAACTGTTCCCTCTTCACCTTCTCCAGCAAGTGCTCCTGCTGCCGTTAACTTCTTCTGCTCACCGTATGCGCTATCCATAATCCAGTTGCCGTTTCCATCTCTCTTGACAACCTGATATGCCTTAACGGTAGCTGTGCTCTCAACATTTTCTACTTTGAGAGTCGTGCTGTCTCCGGATGCTGCGAATGAAGGCACTGCGAATGTGGTCATTACCAGCATCAGCGATGCGATCATCACACCAAACTTTTTCAACAAGTTCTTCATCTTTTTCCTCCTTCTTTTGATTAGCTTTAGATGTGCTTTAACCTGTTTTTAAAAACCTGTAACTTCTGCTTGAACGATTAGCTCGTTCGATTTTTTTCTCTATTTTCAGGCATCCCTTTTCGGGATGAAGCCAATAGAAACTGTGTTAATTGTTCTTTCCGAACCTGCGGGACCGCATTGCCAGGGGCAGTGCTGCCGCGAAGGCCATCATCATCGCTCCGAACATCATGAACCAGTATGTTCCCATGCCGCCGGCGCTGGGCAGTTCGTAGGCCTTGGAGTTGTAAAGGTCGCCAGTAGTATTACCATCGTCATAATCGTTGCGATCCAACGTTATATAGTTATCCTGGTATTTCTCAGGATTATTGCAATGATATACACCTGCGAGCTTATAATCATTGTCTTCTTTCTTTAACTGCACAATGAAAGGTACGCTTGGTCTGACGTAGTCTGACAGTGTTTCTGTTTCGAAGAAGAGCAATGTCAGTAGTTCTCCATTCTGAACTCCTCTTGTAGGAAGGTTATTGAGGACGATCGCACCATTATTTCCGGTCTCAACGGATGTAAGAAAGCCGTTTGTTCCATACTGGGTATTTATACTTACACTGGTATCTGAAACACTGCCTATATACACATTGAACTTGACACCCTTAAGACCCTTCTTAGAGATACTGTCCTTTTTATGAAGAATTACCTTGTTTGTCGTATTAAAGACATATTCTTCTGTCTCTGTTCTGAACCAGGCATCGCACATTCCAGTTATCCCAGCCATAATGGAATTATATGTCGAGGAACCTTCCGCGTAGGAGTGCGAGTACTGGGTGTGGAGCTCTCTGATCGTGAACTTCCATGTCTTGTTGTCTCTAATCAGCAGCCATGGTAGCGTTGGCTTAGTATCTTCGTATCCTGCTGGCGCAACCTTCTCCCAGAGGAAGAAGTATGTCTTATCTCCTGTCATCGCGATCTTATCAGTGTCAGATAAATCGATTCGCCCGTTTTCATCACTTACAAGATAGCTGCTGTTTAGCTTTGATCCCTGTACATAATACTTTGGGTCACTGTACCATTTACTTATTTCCACGTGATAGATGTCGAACTTTGCTCCTGCAAGGGGTTGCTCTGTCTTCTTATCCTTTTTGATGAGCTGCGGATTGTTCTCGATCTTGTACTCAACCAGCTTGTCTAAATCATCGCAGTCCAAATGGATCAGTTTGTCATCTGAAGCTTCCTTGTAGCGTTTGACATACTTTTTTAGGACCTGTTCATCATCTTTGATCTTGTAGGCTTCCAGCACTCCATCTTCATTAAGTTTGATTCCCCATGGAGCTACAGGCTTACTGTATCCGTCTATTGGACCTACCTCATAGAGCAAGTAAATTCCGGTCTCTGTAATAGGAAGCGTGAACTTGCCCAGACTATTGGTGACAATATCCTCCGTATTGATCTTGTTTGGCCTATTTGGATCAATATGGTATTCATTATGATCAAAGTCTCCATTTGGTTTATTTATGGTTCTCTCTTCTGCATGATAGATGTCGAACTTCACGCCTTCGAGAGTAACGTCTTTATCCGTTGTACTGAGCAGACCGTCTGTCTTGGTTATCTCAAGGTCTACCGGCTTATTTCTCAGTTTGCCGTCCGTTATAGTTCTCTCAATGAACTTGGATGCCTGCCAATACTTATGGCCGTTGTTACCCATTTTAGTATGATCTGCATAACGATCGCTGTATTCTCTTACAGTGACCTCTCTTGTCGCATCATCTATGAATAGCAGCCATGGAGCTTTAGCTCTCTTGTATCCATCCGGTCTTGTTATTTCATAGAGCATCAGTACGCGTTTACCACTTGTGTATTCAGTGACAGCAGCATTGCTCAAGCTGGAATCTTTGCCTTTGTTCTGGCTGATAGCAAGTTCGATTCCTTCCGTCAGATCAATAATACCGGTCTCACTGTCACTGGTTACCGTATATATTTTTCCGTCCTTAGCAACACGGCCTGCGTCTGTAGAATACAGATACCCACCTGTATGGTATGCGACATCGTTCAGTGCGAACACTGCGCCTCCAAGAGGTGTCGAGCCGTTCTCATTGGTCTTCGTAAGCTTGAATGTCTTGTAATTGTTTTCAAGCTTTCCTGCCTGAGTCAACGAGTCTGTTTTAAACTTGCCTCTCTCCCAGTGATACCAAGTGCCGCTAGGATATGGTCCTTTCACTATAGGAGTGGCGTTAACATCTTCATATACTTTCAGTTCTACTGTTGCATCTGTCTTAACTATGACGAGCCATGGTGCACTCTGAACAGCGTATTTGGAGTTTGAAGTTGCCTTCTCCTTTAGTATGAAGTACTTATCCTTAGTGAACGGATACGGGTTGCCGGTATTACCCGGATCATTCGTAGCATCCTTCATATATGGAGTAAGATCTAAAACTCCATTTTTAGT
>CADBRY010000299.1 GCA_902797195.1 uncultured Eubacteriales bacterium | reverse complement strand
GCTTCTTTGCGTTCTATGTTGAATATATCCGCAACGTCTTTGACACTCAGGGGCTCGCCCCAAATGAACATCATGGACTCTATTGCTGATTTTATTGTTTTTGCTGTGGACATTTTTTAACCTTTCTCGTTTTGTATTTTCGATGCTATGCCAGCCCGGTGAACTTTGCGTCCTCAAGGTGCTCGTCTCTGCGCAGCCTGTTCCTCACCGGCTTCCAGACGGGGGAGTGGAAGAAGCATTCTTCCGTTACGCTGAGCATCTTTTCGAACTCGGGGCCCGTTACCGCAAAGGCAACTTCTCCCTCGTTTACAAACTTTCTCGCCGCAAGATCTGTTGCGGTAATCACTGCTCTCGGCTTGTCACTTTTAAGTTCATTCAGCGGGATCCTGACCATGGAGGCGCATCCCGATGCCGTGGTTGCGATCACCCGATCGTACTCCGCTTTATCATATCCGTGAAGGACAATCAGCGCCGAAAGCTGGTCCGGGTTGCAAAAGGCAACTACCACATCCGCTTCCTGTCCTTCTTTATATGCCTCGAATTTCAAAGCGTCGAAGCCATCCATAACGCCTTTTGGCAGACAGTGGAACATTGCCTCGGCGGTCTGGGGGTCGCACTTGAATTTCTCTCCCGGGGGTGTCCATTGCTGGTCGGATCCCTGTGAGAGGAATATCCCGAATCCTCCCGGCGTGTTTGGCATGTCGTCCCTGAGCCCTGTGTTGTGGTCGAATCCCGAGCAGCTGCAGCTTTCTTTTTTAAAGGCAAAGGTTTCTCCTTCGAGAATCTTTGGGATGGTCCTGTATATGCATCCAAAGGTGTCGGTCAGTTCTACATCATCGGAATTTACTCTTGTGATGGCAAGGAGTTTGCCGTCCAGTTTCAATTCTTTTATAAACTCGCTGTAGCTCATATCCTACCTCCTCATTGGGCCCCGCTCGGGGGTGCCGAACATCTGCGCTTCGGCCTTAGCAGGGGTGCCAGGCATCTGCGCTTTGGCATTAGCCGGGGCGTCCGATCTATGCATGGGCGTCCGTCGCAGGCTCCGGCACAGACTCATCAAAAAGATGTTCCGTTGCCTTTACGATAATATCTCCGAAAAGCTTCTTTTGTTCTGCGTCCAGCCGGTTCTCCTTCATCATCTCAAGAACCGATGAAAAAGTGACGGACACATCGTACTTGTCGCTTTTGTCGGGGATCAGCTCCCTGAAATCCGCTTCAAGATCCGGCCTGTTTTTGAAGAACTGGCGGATGTTTTCCATGCGGATCTCCGTTGTGATCCGTTGCTTTTCCGTACGAATGTGATGGGCGCGGATCTCCTCGAGATTCTTCTTCCGCTGCAGGAACGTCTCGAATGCGGCCATGAACTGATCCATGTCCAGGCTCAGATACTCGTCGGGCTCGCCGGTGAACACCGACAGATCCTCCTGAGGTCGCTCCAGTTTGGCGAGATTCTCCTCGTAGCGTTCTTCCAGCATTTCCGAAACCGCTTTGAAGAGCTGGTATTCCCGAAGCTTCTGAACCAGCTCGGTCCGGGGATCCTCGATGACCTCCTCGCCGTCCTCGTTGACTTTGGTCCTGGGCAGAAGCATTTTGGACTTGATCTCAAGAAGCTCCGCCGCGAGCACCATAAATTCCGACGAGACATTTATGTCCGCCTCCTTCATGGCGCTGATGTAATTGACGTACTGCTCCGTGATCTCCGATATCTTGATATCGTAAATGCTCATCTGAGCGTGCTCGATCAGGTAGACCAGCAGGTCAAAAGGACCTTCGAATACGTTGAGTCTGACTCTGTAGCTCATGAAAACCTCCTGCACCGTATTGTATCACAGCCGCGTACCTATTACACTTCAAATTTCAGATCGGGTTTGACAATGCCTGGTCGAACATTTAAAGTGGTTTGTGAGGTAACAATGAAAGCACACGCAAGAACAATCACAACTTTACTTTGCGCCGCCGCCCTGATCTTCGCCGGGATAGTGCTCACATCCTGCGGTAGCGATGAGCCCGTGGAAAGGCAACTTTTCGCCATGGACACCACCATCACCCTGTCCGCCTACGGAGAGAATGCCGAAGACACCCTCGCCGCAGCCGAAAAAGAGGTGAACCGGCTGGACAAGATCCTCAACGCCGAGGATCCCAAAAGCGAGATCGGAAGGCTCAATGCAAAGGGCAACGGCACTCTTTCAAAGGATGCGGGGACTCTCGTCCAGAGGGGCATGTCCCTTTACCGGGACACATCCGGGCT
>CADBRY010000298.1 GCA_902797195.1 uncultured Eubacteriales bacterium | reverse complement strand
TTTGTTTTTGCCTTAGAAGTTTTTCTCTTAGGTACTGCCATGACTACACCTCCTCACATAGTTTCTTTCGCAACGGATTAGATTATACAACTTCGATGCGGTCAGTGTCAACAATTTCTTCGTTGATTTTGCACCTGACACAACTAATTCGTTGGTTTTGCACCTGACTGTGCGAATTTACAGCTGGTTTACGATGTTGTATGTATCTCTTGCGATCATAAGCTCCTCGTTTGTGGGGACAAGGAGGATCTTGACCTTGGAATCATCACGGGAAATGATCGTTTCCTTGCCGCGAACTCTGTTCTTGACCAGGTCGAGCTTGATGCCCAGATTTCCAAGATCGTTACAGATGATATCACGCATTCCGATATCGTTCTCACCAACGCCTGCTGTAAATACGATAGCGTCTACGCCGTTCATCTCGGCAATGTATGCTCCGATGTAGAAACGAACTTTGTGTGCGAAGACTTTCAGCGCGAGCAGAGCTCTCTCGTTGCCATCTTCCGCTGCTTTTTCAAGATCACGGAAGTCACTTGAAACTCCTGAGATGCCCAGAACACCGGACTTTTTGTTGAGGATGTCGTTTGCAACACCCTGATCCAGATGCTCCTTCTCTCTGATGAATGTTACTATAGCCGGGTCGATATCGCCGGATCTTGTTCCCATTACCAGACCTTCAAGAGGTGTGAATCCCATGGATGTGTCTATGCACTTGCCTCTCTTGATGGCTGATACCGATGCGCCGTTTCCAAGGTGGCATGTGATGATCTTAAGGTCATCCAGATTTACATTGAGAATGTCAGAAGCTCTCTCTGCAACGTATTTGTGAGATGTTCCGTGGAAACCATAGCGACGGATACCGTGCTTCTCATAATATTCGTAAGGAATCGCGTAAATGTATGATTCCGGCGGCATGGTCTGATGGAAAGCTGTATCAAATACTCCAACCATAGGTGTGTTGGGCATGAGTTCCTGGCATGCAGCGATACCAAGGAGGTTTGGCGGGTTATGAAGAGGTGCCAGGTCGACACATTCCTCAAGAGCCTTGATTACTTCGTCTGTGATGAGTACTGATGATGCAAATTTTTCACCTGCATGAACAACTCTGTGTCCAACAGCTCCGATTTCGCTCATGTCCTTGACCACTCCGGTTTCCGGATCCTGGATCGCGTTAAGTACGATGGAGATAGCATCCTTATGATCATTCATAGGTGTCTCATTCTTGACCTTTTCTTCACCGATCTTCTCGTGTGTGATCACAGATCCATCCATACCGATTCTTTCAACCAGTCCCTTGCACATCAGGACTTCGTTTGTCATGTCAAGAACCTGATACTTCAGTGATGAACTTCCGCAGTTAATGACTAAAACTTTCATTTCGTGATTCCTCCGTGTTTTGATTGAATTATTGGATTTGCTATGCGCAACAATTTGATTATACTATCCTAACCCTATGCAATCAATGATTAAGATTTTAACAATGTTTTGGGGTGGATGGTCGCCGATAAAGCAATTGACATATTTTACCATTTATGCTATTGTTGTGGTGGTTACTGGAAATAATTGGTAGTGCAGGCGCCTGTTATGGGGGCGATCTGGCGGCGAAGGTGGAAGAAATGCTTATGCGGCGAAGGTTCTTCCAAACATAATTGCTATTCGCTTGGAAGTATTTCCTTTGCAACTGAGGTTCTTCCAAACATAATTGCTGTTTACTTGGAAGTATTGCCTTTGCAGCTGAGGTTCTTCCAAACATAATTGCTGTTTACTTGGAAGTATTGCCTCCGCAGCTGAGGTTCTTCCAAATATAATGGCTGTTTACTTGGAAGTATTGCCTTTGCAACTGAGGTTCTTCCAAATATAATGGCTGTTCACTTGGAAGTATTGCCTTTGCAAACATGATACTTCCAACTGATTAGGCGTTTTGCTCGGTCAGAATAGTTGCCTCGTTGAGAATGAGATGGGTTTTGGCGGACTCCATGGGATCTTTTGAAATATGAGCGCTGCTTACTGCGGCCTCCCCTATGGGCCGGCAGTTACGCAGCGAAGTTTTAGGACCCTCCGGCATTCTCACTCGGCAACTGCGGTGAGTATGGGTCAGTTAGGGGTCAAAACAGCGGGTACTGGATGTGATTAAACGAGTGATTACTGGTAGTAACTGAAAGGATGTGGTGATATGGGATACATAGAGCATCATGTTAAAGAGATGCAGAACTTCCTTGAAAACGAAAGGAAAAGATGTGAACGCGTTCTTGCAAATGGGATAAAAGGGACACTTCAAAGAGAGATCAACGGAGGTAATCCATTATATTTCCAATCTGTTTCCAGAAGTGATGGTTCGGGGAAATACTCCAGGCGTTTGTTGAACAATCACCCTGAGATCATCAGGCAGCTGGCGGACAAGGAGTACGCGATGAAAGCCATTGAACTGATCGAGAAGGATGAGGAGCTCCTGAGGTATTTGGAATCACATATGACGGAGATAAATCCGGAGGCAATTATCAGTATGCTTAAGCCGGCATACAAAACTCTGCCGCCAGGCACATTCAGCTTGGGTTCTCGTGAGATAGTTAAAGATAGTAAGTGGAAAATGCAGGCCGAATGGGCGATGCAGGAATATGAGCAATCTAAATACAAGGCTGGGGAGAGATGCATTCAAACATCCAGCGGGTTATATGTAAGATCAAAGTCGGAGCTGGTAGTTGCAGAGAGATTGAATAACTATGGCGTCCCCTTCAGGTATGAGCAGGTGATCCTGGTTGGCGGCAGTGAACTTGCTCCTGATTTTTCTTTTTTGGACAGGTTAAAGAAGGAGTTCTACCTTGAATACTGCGGTATGATGGATAATCCCGAATACGTGAAAGGATTCATGACAAAAAGAAATCTGTACGAGCGGTTCGGGATCAATCAGTGGGATGATATGATCTACTTATTTGAACGGGGTAACAGGATCAATATCAGGGAGATCGACTGGATCATAGAAAACAGGATAATACCGCGGCTTTAGGTAGCTTCTGGCGCCTGGCGCTGGTCAAATTCGGTTCGGTTATCTGCCGTAGGGCTGGCCCTGGAGAAGTCCGCAGAAATAGAAGAACTGGGAGCCCACGTGCATGAGGACCAGTATGGCGAGGACAGCGAAGTATATGCCTCTTCGGGTTTTGTCGCCTTTGAACAGTGAGTGTTTGTCGAAGAAGTTTTCGATGGCTATGGTCAGCGACGTGAGCATTATCATATAGTCACCGCACTGTCTGCCCCATCCGAAGTTTCCGTGGCCCGAGCGGCTTCCCGTCTCGGTGAAAAGCACCCACTGAAGGACACCCATGATGAAAATCATGAACATGAACAGGTATTTGCGGTCCTTGAGTTTTCTGTGGTTTATCGCAAAGACAACTATGGCGAAGGTCAGACTGCACAGGAATCCGATGAAGAGGTGCTCCCTCTCAAGGATGTGCAGCGGATTTATGGCTATGCCTCCCCCATCCTGACCGTTTTCAGGGAATTCAAGTCTCTGAAGGATGGCCAGATAAACAGCTCCGGGGATCAAAGCGCATCCCATAAAGAACAGCTTGCCGAATCTTCGGCCCATCCCTTCCCTGACCTGACCGAAAAGCTCGATTAGGAAAACAGCCACTACAGTCATTCCAAGGCTTATGAAGAAGCCTGGCTTAGCGTAAGCCGACAGGCTTATTGTCACGGCTGAGGCCAGCCACCAGCCAAGATGGACTTTTTCCTCGTAGTTGATGAACATCTTTAGGAAGCATACCG
>CADBRY010000297.1 GCA_902797195.1 uncultured Eubacteriales bacterium | reverse complement strand
TTTGTACATCAAAAAAACATAAGCCCGTATCCGTTGATTTTCCACGGGTTTCTCCGATTCCGGCAGCGAAAAACTTCAATCTGGACTAATTTAGTCTTGATTACCTCTTTAATCTGGAGTAAAATAGTACACAATAAAAGAGAATGAATTTTCAGAATTCAATAAACGGGTATTTAAGGAGGTGCAATAATGCTTTTTAAAACCACGGACGCGCATGAAGAGCTGCGTGCCCAGATCAGAGCTTTCGCAGAGGCGGAAGTAAAACCGGTGGCCTTCAAGATGGATCAGGACAATGAGTTCCCCCATGAGATAGTCAAGAAGATGGCCAAGAACGGTTGGATGGGTATCCCTTACGACAAGAAATACGGCGGAGCCGGGCTGGACGTCTTAAGTTATGCAATCGCAGTTGAGGAGCTTTCCCGTATAGACGGAGGTACGGGTGTTATCCTGTCAGCCCATACATCCCTTGGGTCCTACCCTATTGAAGCTTTCGGTAATGAAGAACAGAAGAAAAAATATCTCGTTCCTCTTGCCAAGGGCGAAAAGATCGGTGCCTTCGGTCTTACAGAGCCCAATGCGGGATCCGATGCAGGCGGCACTGAAACCACCGCTGTCAAACAGGGTGACCACTACATCCTCAACGGAGGAAAAATATTTATCACTAATGCCCCCATTGCGGACACCTATGTTGTATTCGCCGTTACCACACCGGGGATCGGCACCAGAGGCATAAGCGCCTTTATCGTTGAAAAAGGCTGGGAAGGCTTTGAATTCGGCGATCATTACGACAAGATGGGCATCAGATCATCCTCTACTGCCGAACTGATTTTCAACGATGTGAAAGTACCAAAGGAGAATCTGCTGGGTGTCGAAGGACAGGGATTCAAGATCGCCATGGCGACCCTTGACGGAGGACGTATCGGCATCGCTTCCCAGGCACTTGGTATCGCACAGGGAGCTTTCGATGCGGCCAAAGAATATGCTCTTGAAAGAGAACAGTTCGGTATGCCAATCGGATTCCAGCAGGCAAACCAGTTCAAATTTGCAGACATGGCTATCAAGCTCAGAAACGCAAGATTCCAGATCTACTCCGCAGCTGAGCTGAAGCAGGCTCATGAGTCCTACAGCATGGAAGCTGCCATGGCTAAAACCTACGCTTCCGAGATCGCTCTTGAGGTCACCAACCAGTCCCTGCAGATGTTCGGAGGCAACGGATTTCTCAAGGGAATGGAAGTTGAAAGAGCTTACAGAGACGCGAAGATCACTACCATATACGAAGGAACAAGTGAAGTACAGCGCATAGTCATCGCCTCTCACATTCTCGGCAAGCCGCCTAAGCAGACTGTTGCGGGCACAAGGTCAAAGGGTCCCATCACAGGCCTTAGAAAGAAGGAGATCTTCGCAAGCGGAACGGCTCAGGAAAGAGTAGATCAGCTGGTTGAAGCTCTTAAAAATGACGGATTTGACTTCACCGTCGGAATCGATCCCCTCACCCCCATCGTGGACGCAGACCGTGTGGTTTCCGCAGGTAAGGGTATCGGCGATAAGAAGAATATGAAGCTGATCGAAGATCTTGCCAAGCAGGCAGGAGCTGCCATCGGATCATCCAGACCCGTTGCCGAGACGCTTAAATACGTGCCCCTGGAAAGATATGTGGGTATGTCCGGCCAGAAGTTCACAGGCAACCTCTACATCGCCTGCGGCATCTCCGGTGCAGGACAGCATCTTAAAGGTATTCGCGAAGCAACCACAATCGTCGCCATCAACAAGAACAAGAACGCACCCATATTCAAGAATGCGGACTACGGTATTGTCGGCGATCTGATGGAGATACTGCCCCTCCTCATCAAGGCACTGGATAACGGCAAGGAAAAGAAGCCGGCACCGCCTCGTGTCAAGATGAAAAAGGCAACCATCCTCAAGGAGCCCTCACCCTTTGCTACCTTCGTATGCAACGGCTGCGGATACGAGTACGATCCTCAGATCGGAGATCCGGAACAGGATATCAGCATGGGCACTCTCTTCGAAGCCCTGCCTGAAGAGTGGATCTGTCCCCTCTGCGGCGAAGAAAAGGATAACTTCGTACAGGTTGGCGGAGAGCCACCGGCAGAGGAAGCTCCGGCAGAAGATGCTCCCGCTGAGGAAGCGGCTGTCGAAGAGGCTCCCGTCGAAGAAAAGCCTGCCGAAAAAGCACCTGCTG
>CADBRY010000296.1 GCA_902797195.1 uncultured Eubacteriales bacterium | reverse complement strand
GTCACTGAGCTCCTTTGTGTTTCCGGAACCGTGGGGTATCTGACAGATCGCCTCGAAAAAGCCAAAGACTTTTTCCGGTTTTATTCCTTCTAAAACTGCCATGCTAAAATCTCCTTTTTATGAAAACATCAGCTGGACGACAAGCATGATCGCACCCCATACCGTAAGGATACATACAAGCGGCATTGAAAGTTTCAGCCATCTGTCGTATGTTGTATCAACGACTTCCAGGGAAGGCATTACGATACCTGTCGGAGTGATAAATGTGATGATACCCAATCCATACACATAAGCGGATACGATCAGTTCTCTTGGGATACCCACGATGTCAGCCAGTGGAGCCATGATAGGAATTGAAAGCACCGCCAGTCCGGAGGATGAGTTGATGAAGAATCCGAGAACGACATATACCAGCATCAGCAGTATGATGAATACAGCCGGCGGCATTCCGGATACAGCTTTTGACAGTCCTTCCAGGATGGTGCCGGAAATGTTTCCGTTGTCCAGCAGGATCGTTACAGCCCTTGCAACACCGAGGATCAGTGCAACACCGACCAGGTCCGCAGCACCGTTTACGAACTCGTTGACAATGTTCTTTTCGCCGATGCCTCCGATGATACCGATGACAACGCCGGATACCATGAACAGTACAGACAGTTCCTCGAACCACCATCCGGGAACCATGATGCCCCAGATCATGATGGCAAAGGTCAGGACGAATGCCAGCAGAGCCAGCTTTCTTCTAAGTGTAAATTTAGGAATGTTATCCAGATCAATGGCAGAGAACTTTTCGCTGATCTGTTCTCTCTGGTCATATACCAGTGATTTTTCCGGGTTTTTCTTGATTTTCTGAGCATATCTCATCAGGTAAAGAATCGTGATGAGAGTTCCGACCAGCAGGCCGATAACTCTGAAACCGAGCCCCGCATTCATGGATGTGCCGGCAGCATAGGATGCGATACCTACTGAGAAGGGGTTGATCGTACCGAACATGCAGCCGATAGTCGATCCCATGTAAATGGCGCCGACGGCAGTGATCGCATCATATCCTGCTGCCAGGAATACGGGTACGAGTACCGGATATAAGGCAATTGTCTCCTCGCAGAAACCTTCAACGGTTCCTGCCAGAGCGATAAGAGCGGTAACGGCGATCAAAATGATCTGTTCCCGGCCTTTGCATGATTTGGCCAGAGCGCCGATGCCCGCATTGAATGCTCCGATGTAGTTGATGATACCGATGGTTCCACCGAGCATCAGGATAAAGAAGATGATGTCAAATCCGTCTGCGGTACCCTGTACAGGAGAAAGAAGGAATTCCTTCAACCCCTGATGATGGGCTTCCACGTGCTGGTAGGTGCCGGGAATCGACATTGGCTTGTTGATGTTGCCGTTTGTGAAGTTGTCCAGTCCCGCTGTGATACCAAATTGATCCAGGGTGTCCTGTGTGGCCGGGTAAGATTTTTCCGTGCCTGTACCGGCTTCTTCGTCATAATCTGCGGAGTAAATTATGAACTCGTCAGACCCTTCATCATATACCAATGTGTCGTAGTTTCCGGCCGGGATCAGCCATGACAGGATAGCTGCCAGGATAACCACAAGAAAGCAGATCGAAAAAGAAGACATAAAACTTCTTTTTTTCTTTTCTTTGTTTTTCAGTTTGTGTAACATAGTTATAGACCTCCTTTATAGATAAAATGCACACGAGTGATATCATAGCACTTTTGCACGCAAAAATAAACTGTTTTTATGAGGAGGATGAAGTGAATGGGAAGGATGGTACAGCATGTTGAGTGGAAATCTGAAGCGCCGCAGCAAGATAAATAAAATACTGATAACAACCATATTGATAAGCCTACTGGCAACCGTGGTTTTGCTGTCAGGGTGTGGAGCAGGTTCAGAAGACGATACTGAATACATCGGAATAATCTCCGCAATGGATAATGAGCTAGATGTGCTATTGGATGAAGCTGAGATCGACCATGTAGACAAAGTAGCAAATGTGGAATACCACGTGGGCACTCTGGAAGGAAAGAATGTTGTAATAAGCAAAGCAGGGATCGGCAAGGTCCGCGCATCCTCCGGAGTTACCACCATGCTTAATAATTACAATATATCCAAGGTTATATTTACCGGCATAGCAGGGGGCGTGGCGGATAATACAAAGGTGTTGGATGAAGTTGTCGCTACCAGACTTTTTGAGCACGACTACGGCATAGTGACCAACGAAGGATTCCAGTGGAGATCGGGAGATCCCGGTATGGGCAACCAGGAAGGAGAGTATTATGAATGCGATCCTGAACTTGTTGAGATAGCATACGAGGCTGCAGTCAAAGTGGTGGGCAAAGATAAAGCTCACAAAGGTACTATTGCAACGGGAGACCAGTTCATCGCTTCCGAAGAATACGTGGAGAGACTTAAAAAAGATCATAACGCATATGCCTGCGAAATGGAGGGGGCTTCAGTTGGAGTCGTATGTCTGAATCACGAAGTACCCTTTGTCGTAATCAGGTGTCTTTCTGACAAGGCTGACGGTAAAGCCCACGACAGCTATGACAATTTTGGAGACAAAGCCGGGGCCAACTCCAGCCGCATAGTTCTGGAGATGCTCTCCTTATTATAATGATGGAAAAGTCAATTCTTCCCGGTGCGGGAAACTATAATATAGAAGTCGACGAAGCTGTTCCCCGGGATGCCCGGAGGATCATACTTGCCATGCACGGATTCTGCGGAAGCAAAGCAAGCAGATGCATAACGCTCCTCCAGGAAATGGAGACGAAAAAAGGTATCGGACTTGTTAAATTCGACTGGCCGGCGCATGGGAAAAGCAACGCAAAAGACAGTGACCTGACTGTATCTAACTGCTTAGCTGATCTCAGCAGCGTAGTCATCCACCTTCAAAAGAAATATCCGGAGGCTGAATTGATTGCCTTTGCCACCAGCTTCGGAGGATATGTGACTATGCTCTACAACGGGGAGCACCCACGGGTGTTCAGCCGGATCATCCTGCGAAGCCCGGCTCTAAGGTTTGGAGCAGTGCTGCAGGAGAACATCATAGACGAAGACATGGCAAAACAGCTTTCAGAAACCGGAGCGTTTGAAACCGGCTTTGACAGAATTATCCGGGTATCCGAGGAGTTTGTAAGAGAATCAAGGGAGCGCCGAATCGAAGATTTATACAAAGACCCCGAGGCATGGGAGCTGTCTCATGTCACCATCATCCACGGGGATGCAGACGAACTTGTTCCATTCCGGGATTCCGTTGCCTTTGCAGACAGATTCGGGATAGAACTTCATAAAGTCAGCGGAGCGGACCACAGGTACACGGGAGAGGGGCAGCTGGAGGAAGCCGTTGCCTTTGCATCGATGCGGATCGGAGAGCGTAAATATCTGAACTTCTGAATATGCTATGATCGGCTGATCAGATCCTCTTGCGCCTGTACAGCAGTATCAACAGGAGACAAACAGCAACGGCGAAAGCTATTCCAAAGAGGGTGATGCTGGC
>CADBRY010000295.1 GCA_902797195.1 uncultured Eubacteriales bacterium | reverse complement strand
TTGACGCCTAATCTTTTCGACTCAGAATCACGACCGTTCTTCGAGCTACCTACACCTTTTTTACTTGCCATGGTTCAGTCACCTCCTTAGTATCCGTAATTCCTTATTTCTCTTCAGCGTCGGCTTCTTCCGCCTCAGCTTCCTCTGCTTTTTCTTCAGCTTCAGGAGCCTCTTCTGTGGCTTCCTCTGCCTTCTCTTCTACTGCTTCTTCAACTTCAGCCTTTTCTTCAACAGCCTCTTCGACTGCGGGAGCCTCTTCTGCGACTTCCTCTGCCTTCTCTTCGGCTGCTTCTTCTACTTCAGGCTTCTCTTCTTTTTCCTTTTTGGGAGCTGCCTTCTTGGCCTTTTTCTTTGCAGGCTTTTCTTTCTTTGGAGCCTCTTCCTTTTCAGGAACTGTTGTATCTCCGTCGATAGCCTTGATCTCTACCATTGTGTAGGGCTGACGATGTCCCTGCTTCTTGCGGTAATCCTTCTTGGCCTTGTACTTGAAGATAACGACCTTCTTGCCTTTTCCGGACTCTACCACTTCTCCCTCGACGGTCACTGCATCAAGATAGGGTGTTCCAACTTTAATGTCAGATCCGTTGCCGCATACCAGAACCTTATCAAATACGACTTTGCCGCCGTCTTCGATGTTCAGCTTCTCAACGGAGATTCTGTCACCATTCTGGACGCGATACTGTTTACCGCCTGTTTCAATTACTGCATACATTTATTCTTTCCTCCTCTAACCAGTCTCGCCGATTCGGGTAGATCCGGTGATTCAGATCTTTAATTGACCCTGCTCGTGCGGCTCATACCCAGTAATAATACAACAAAATCCGCACCATTGCAAGCACGGATTTTAGATTCACAAAGTTCACAAAGTTCACAACACAACTTATTTTACATTAACCGCCACAGGAGTGGAAATGTTTCCGATGTAGTTTATGCCGCCGACCCTTCTGATCTCTCTGATCTGGACATAATAGGTCCTTCCACTCTGAAGTCCCATCTTGGTGAAACTCGTTGCATTTGGTCCGACAGTATTTATGTTTTTAGCTGCACCGGCACCGTTTTTATTGGTGGTGAACATAACCTGATATGCTGTAGCCTTGGGATTCTTCTGCCAACTCATGGTAAAGGATCCCTTGCTGTCTGATTTAAGTCTGATCTTCTGTGTGGTATGGAAATAGCGGTAGATATAGTTTGACCAGCTTCCATATACTCCAGATGAATAAGGTCTCACTCTTATTTCATAAAGATTATCTACAGTCAGTCCTGTCGTCTTTCCACGGATAACATTGCCTTCATTTCTGGTTGCCCGTTTGGATGCGCCTCTCGCTCTCCAGTTTATCTGATAATTGGTAGCGCCCTTGACTTTGGACTTGACCCAGACGACATCGTTGGTCTTCTTTTCGGAATTTGCGATAGTGTTCTTGATGGTAACTGTTCCCGTGGGATATATATAGAAGGTCCTCTCTTTCTCTAATACTTTAGAATAACTCATGTAAACATATTCAATGTTCTTTTATTAAAAAAGCTCTGGGCCCTCTGCAATTAAGGGCAGTGGGTCGAGCTTTCTTACAAACACATATTATCATAAATTATTGAATTGTCAACTAGTACACCCTTTTTAAGTAAAATTCAGCAAGTCTCCATTTTTCTTTATTACAAGAATCCTCTTTATGCTAGTATGTTTTCTGAATCGGCGTTCAATTTCAGAAAGCGAAACGCTCTCCTGCATCTCAAGCCTCCTTAGGTCCAAAATTATATAGTGTGATTGTTTTGCTGCCTGTTTTAAATTTCGAGATATAGTGTTGCGTCCTTTTCCTTTTGGGCATTTTATCTCCCATTCTATTCCACTCATCAAAATATCAGGTGTATGCACTTCAGGTATATTGCTTGGTGCTATAAATTCGATATCATAATAGGGTGTTGGGCTAATCGATCACGACTCCATCGGCATCGACTTTGATGTCTCCCATGACTTCGTCCATGATGGCGGAATCGATGGCCTCTTCATTCTGTTCCCCGTTCTGATTATTTTTATCC
>CADBRY010000294.1 GCA_902797195.1 uncultured Eubacteriales bacterium | reverse complement strand
TTATAATGATTAGTGACAGTTAGATTAGACGAACACTTTGTGACACGTGCCAGAAAAAAATTTTTCTTCAAACTGTAACACATGACTTCCGGCAGTGTATAAGAGGCATAAGCAAACACACACTGATTCCGAAAGCAATTGGAGGGGAAGTAAAATGAAGAAGAAAGTAATGACAATAGCACTGAGCATGATGATGGCAGCATTCTTTTCTGCATCATTCGCATCAACAGCTCCGGTATACGCTGCAGAAGGAGACGAGATATACGATGAGTACTATGATGAAGAGTACAGCGATGAGGATTACTGGGACGAGGAAGACTACACCGACGAAGACATCATCGATGGAGAGGAAGACTACACCGACGAAGAATATGTCGATTATGATGAAGATGGATACGTTGACGATGAAGGAAATATGGCTGACGGAATAGGCGATGTCGTAGAAGAGATTTCAGAGCCATTCGTAGATGATTCGTTAGGCGATTACCCGACAGTCGATGATCCTTCAGGCGATGATCCTTCAGTCGATGATCCTTCAGTCGATGATCCTTCAGTTGATGATCCCATAGTCGATGATCCCTCAGGCGATGATCCCCTAGTCGATGATCCCATAGTCGATGATATCCCCGAAGAGGATAACACCGAAGGAGAGGTTAAGGATTCTACCGAAGATCCAAATGCTGATTCCGGCAACACTCAGATCATCGTTAAAAAGGACAGCGAAAACGATAACAGTAGCACGACCAACAACTATAACGACTACAGAGATTACAGAAATTACAACACCTACAATACAACAAACAACAATACAACCAACAATAACACAACAAATAACAACCCCAACCAGAACTACGGCACATGCAACTACGACAACTACTATACAGGTTGCAATCCCCAGCCTAAGGTAGACTCCGCAAATTACACACCTGTAAAGGCAACGAATGACAGCTCTCCCAAGACCGGAGATGAGACACCTGTAAAGATGATCATAATGGCAATCGCAGCCATGGTAGCGTCAGCAGTAGCAATGCTGGTGATCAAGCTCCGCAGAAGAGAGACAGCAGGTGAGTACTACGGATATAACGACCACAACGACAGATTTTAATCAAAAGAAAGAATCGGAACAGTGATAAACAAGAACGGCTGAAAACACCGAACCATATAAAACCATACTACAAACTGACAGAAGGCAGCTGCACAAAGGTGCGGCAGTCTTTTATAGGTATGACGGCGAGCGATACCGGGGCAACTGCCAACATTGACCGGCGGGCACTGCCTGGCGCTGCCAACTTTGACTGCCGCAAACCGTCGGAAAACGGGTTAGTGGGTGTTGACTTTGCAGGACCGGGAGAGTATACTTTAATCAAACAATTAAACAATCGTTAAATCGTAATCAGGAGAACAATTATGAAGAAAACTTATAACATCGAAGTGGATTGTGCAAACTGTGCAAACAAGATGGAGCTTGAGGCAAAGAAAACAGATGGGGTCAAGGATGCCTCCGTCAATTTCATGACGTTGAAAATGAAAGTGGAATTCGAAGATGGAGCCGATGTGGATTCCGTCATGAATGAAGTTCTGAAAAAATGCAGGAAAGTGGAAAGCGACTGCGAGATCTACTTTTAATCGATGAACAGAAAACAGAAGAAAAATCTCTACAGAATAATAGCTGCGGCTGTGCTGCTTGTGATACTCCACCTGGTCTCTCATACAGGAGAACAGGCAGGTGTGTTTTCATCTGACTCATACGGATCCCGTATTATCCTTCTTTTCATGTATATGGTCCCGTATATCGTTATCGGGTACGACATTCTCAAGAAGGCTCTGAAAGGTGTAATAAACAGACAACCTTTGGATGAGAATCTGCTGATGAGCATAGCGACTTTGGGCGCCTTTGCTCTGGCCGTATACAGGACAGGGGATTTTGACGAAGCTGTGGCGGTAATGCTTTTTTATCAGGTGGGAGAACTGTTTCAGAGTTACGCCCTGGGAAAAAGCAGAAAGAATATCGGAGAGCTGATGGATATCAGACCCGATTATGCCAACATAGAAGGTCCCGATGGGCTTGAGAAAGTGGATCCTGATGAGGTGGAGCCTGGCTCGATAATAGTCGTGCAGCCGGGAGAAAAAGTTCCCATCGATGGTGTGGTAGTCCAGGGAAGAGCTCACATCGACAACAGTGCCCTTACGGGAGAGAGCGTTCCCGTTTCCGTAGGAGAAGGGGATGAAATTCTCAGTGGATGCATAGATACAAACGGCCTTTTGAAGATCCGCACCACCAGGGAGTTTGACCAGTCAACGGCATCGAAGATCCTGGATATGGTAGAAAATGCCAGTTCCAGAAAAGCAAGGTCCGAACAGTTTATAACCAGATTCGCCAGAGTGTATACGCCGGCGGTCGTTTTGAGTGCGGTGGCCCTGGCTTTGCTTCCGCCGTTGGTTGCCTTTCTAACGGGAAACGGACCTCAGTGGGGAGAGTGGATATACAGAGCGCTTACATTCCTGGTAATCAGCTGCCCCTGCGCGCTTGTGATAAGCATCCCGTTGAGCTTCTTCGCGGGAATTGGAGGAGCGAGCAGAGAGGGCATACTTGTGAAGGGTTCAAACTACCTTGAGGCTCTGTCAAAAGTTCGGATACTTGTGGCCGACAAGACCGGGACACTGACCAAGGGCAGATTCGAAGTATCGGATCTGATACCTGCGGGCCCCCGGTCGGTGGTGCAGGCAGATTCCGGTGCGGGCTCCCGGTCGGTGGTGCAGGCAGATTCCGGTGCGGGCTCACAAGCGGAGCCGGGCAGGATCCTTTACCTGGCGGCCTGCGCCGAGAGGCACTCCTCTCATCCCATAGCCGAGGCTATAGT
>CADBRY010000293.1 GCA_902797195.1 uncultured Eubacteriales bacterium | reverse complement strand
GTTGGTCAATTCATGATGAATCCCAATGCCAGTGAGACCAGACCACCGAGAGCCATGGTCACGGGAAGGGTCACGACCCATGCGGTGAAAATATTTCCCGCAAGTCCCCATCGTACGACAGATGCTCTTTTGGCGGTGCCGGCACCCATTATGGATGTGGTTATTACCTGTGTCGTGCTGACCGGCGCCCCGAGAAAAGTCATGGTTTCGATAACGAGAGCGGATGAGACCTGAGCTGCAAAACCCGATGCGGGCTGCAGTTTGGTGACTCCGCTCCCCATTGTTTTCATGACCTTCCATCCGCCAAGGGATGTTCCGAGAGCCATGACGAAAGCGCAGCTGATTTTTACCCAGAAGGGAACTCCGCTTCCCGCCTCCAGCAGTCCGCCTGTGACGAGAGCCAGAGTTATGATACCCATGGTTTTCTGAGCGTCGTTGTTGCCGTGGCTGAATGCCACGAAAGCCGATGACAGCACCTGCAATCTGCGGAATAGTCTGTTCACCTTGGTCGGATTCCAGCGTACGAATAATTTGTAAATGAGTTTCATGCAGATGAACCCCGCCAAAAGACCCATCAAAGGTGATGTGAAAAGTGGAACTACCACTTTCATCAGAACACCGTTCCACAGTATATGTTCCGCACTGAGAGTATACGCCATGACAGCTCCGATGAGACTGCCGATCAGCGCATGAGATGAGCTGCTTGGGATGCCTTTCCACCATGTGAACAGGTTCCAGATTATTGCTCCTATGAGGGCGGCCAGTATAACATACTGTTCCAGTTTAACATCCACAAGACCTTTGGAAATGGTGGCGGCAACTTTTTCTGAAGCCATGGCTCCCACAAGATTCATTACAGCCGCAAGCAAGATGGCCTTTCTTGCGGAAAGTGCCCTCGTATACACGGAGGTCGCTATTGCGTTTGCAGTGTCGTGGAAGCCATTGATAAATTCGAATACCAGTGCAAAAGCAATTACGAACAGAAGTATTACGCTAAGCATTTTTCATCATCACCCCTTCAACTGTGTCCGCCAGATGTTCGCATCCATCGAGAGTGTCCTCGAAGGTTTCATAGATATCCTTCCATCGGATCACTTCGATCGCGTCGCTTTCCTCGCTGAAGAGTTTTGTAAGAGCTCTTCTGAAGACAGCATCACCCAGGTTCTCCAATCTGTTGATTTCGATGATGGCTTTTTTCGCTTCGTCCGTTGCTTTTGGATTAGATATAACATCAAAGAGGACATCCACCTGATGACATGCATCTGTGATCAGGTTGCCCAGTTCTTTGGCGTCATGCCGCAGTTCTTTCACGTCGTAAATTATGAATTTGCTTGCTGCTTCTTCCAGATAGTCGGCTATGTCATCAAGCTGCCCGACTATTGAATAGATGTCTTCCCTGTCAAAGGGTGTGACAAAGGATTCGTTGAGTTGTGCCAGAATCTTGTGAGATCTTCCGTCGCATTCCGTTTCTGCAATCTTCATTTCCGCTACGGTGCGTTCGATGTTGTTGTAGTTGTTGATGATTTCTCCGAAATTGTCGCCCATGACAGCTATTGCCTTTGCGAAATCCCGGAACATCACAAAGAAAACGTCTTCCTTCTTTTTTCCGAATGCCATATTAAATTTTCCTCCCCGGAGACTTCCTGCCTCCCCGTTCTCTTGAACCTTCTTTTACTTACGGCACAATGATTACATGGAAAGATTAGAAGACCATTAGGGAATCATCAGGAAATTGATTTTCCGTCAACATACAGTTTGAACCCGTTGAAGTCGATGTTTGAGTTGGTCGTATCCGCGTTTTTCAGGCTGCTGACGTAGGTGTCCGCGGTGAGCTTGATCTTTGAGGTTTTGTCCAGTGCAAGGGCAACGGATTTGGCTTTGTTGTCACTGTTTATGGACCCGGTGAATGTTGAATTCTCAGTAAGGTCAAGGTTCAGGGATGAGAGCTCATCAAGAACCATGTCCCCGGTGAGAACCTGATTTGAGGCTTCAAAGGTCACATCGCCGCCGTTGGATCCGGACTGTCCCCACTGGTCAGTGCCCTTGGCACTGAGGAGTGTACCGCTTCCATAGTTGAGGGTCGTGTTGCTCAGCTTTATGACCGCGTCGGTATTTGTTACGAAAAACATAGGCGCAGTTTTGTAGTACTTGGAATCTTTGTTGATGGTCAGCGTCGAGTCGGTCGCGGTGAAATTACCTGTGCCTTCGCCGGCATCACCTGACATGGACTGATACACCATGACACCGGCCACATCCACATCTCCCCGGTTACCGCTGGCGCTGCAGGTGAGTTTGGAGTTTTTGATGGTGACTGAGTTCTTTCCTTCGACCACCGTGATCTGGGCGCCGTTGGCAGCACCTGTGGAATCGGTGAGGCTGATTTTTCCCGTTGAATATATGATGGGTGAGCCCGCTCCATTGGTTTCAAGGTTGGACTTTACCGCTGAAACTGTTCCTTCACCTCTGTCCGTTGCCAGGGCGGCGCATGATCCGCCCTGGGTTTTGATCTTGACATTGGAGGCTTCGATGGTCCCTCCATAGGTGGCATCAAGTCCTCTTGAGGAAGACTCTCCCGTTGTGGTTATGGTGGAGTCGCTGATGCTTATCTTGGATTTTTCTCCTGTTGCAAAGACCGCGTTGCCGCCTTTGGCACTGGTGGTTATGGTTGCGTTTTTCACCGTTGCCGATGAGTTATCGTTGACCAGAAGTGCGGCATTTTCCCCGGAGAAATCCGAGCTTTCCGTGTTGCTGCTGTCACCGCTCTTCTTATCTATGGTGGCTCCATCAGAGGTCAACGTACCTCCCCCTGTTACCAGGATCGCATTCTGGTCACTTTTTGTGGAAGTGTACTTATCGTTAAGAGTTTTCGATGTGCCATCCACTGTTGTTGCACCGGTGGCTGTGGATGTCTGAGCCTGGTCCTGGTTTTGATCTTGATTTTGAGATGAGGCCCTCGGCATCTGCATATGGTGCTGACCTTTTGATGAGTGATCGATCTGATATCTGGTCACTGCTGCCTCCGTCTGCATTATGCATCCAGCCGCAAGCACCGCCGCCAGCGCAAATACCAGGACCTTATCTCTGTACCGGAATGTTTCCCTGAGTGTGCGTGTGTTCATTCTCGACATAATCAGATAGAGTACGATCATTGCGAAGGCCAGTGCCTCTATTCCAAAGAGGGCGTAGTAGCTTCCATCAATAGATCTCATGGGCTTCATTTCGGGACCGCCGAAGTTGTTGTGCCCCTGCCGGTTGTTGGAGTTGTTCTGGTCGCCAGGCCCCTGCTGGTTGTTCTGGTTGCCGGAATTGCTCTGATCTCCAGGCATTGCCGGCGGCTGCCCCTGCTGGTTGCTCTGGTTGCTGGAATTGCTCTGATCTCCGGAGCTGTTGGAGCTGCCCTGATCGCCGGAGTTGTTGGAACTGTTCTGGTCACCAGGCATTGCCGGCGGCTGCCCCTGCTGGCTGTTCTGGTTGTTAGTGTTGCCCTGGTCGCCGGAGCTGTTGGAGCTGCCCTGATCGCCGGAGTTGTTGGAATTGCCCTGGTCACCAGGCATTGCCGGCGGCTGCCCCTGCTGGCTGCTCTGGTTGTTAGTGTTGCCTGAGTTGTTGGGCCCCTGCTGTCCCTGCTGGCCATTATCATTTGATTTCATTTCAGTACGTGAACCAGGCTTATCTATACTGGCCGCTCCGCTGCTGGCCGCGAAGTTTACTGTGAATACCATGCTGGCGGCAAGCAGGACCGCAGCTGCTATCATAATGATGCTTTTGGTTTTACTGTTCATATCGGTCTCCCTTCTGCTTAAAGTTGGTCAATGAATCCATTGGAATAATTGCTTCGACAATAGTATAGCCACCTATATGTGAATGGAGGATGAAGTGAATAAGTAGAAATGTGAAAGAATATGTGACAGTTTGCTCGCAGCCTTTCAAGGTGGTCGCTGCATGGTATTGTCAGGCTCGTCAAAAAGATGAATAAATGCCCAGGCTAGCCTTCGTGTGAAAGAATTGGTAGCACGAAGGCAATTCTTTCATATATCCATCTTGTTTGGAAGTATGGTACGTGCAATGGCTGATCTTCCATATGTCCATCCTTCTTGTTTGGAAGTATGGAGCGTCCAACAGCTGTTCTTCCAAATGTCTATCCCTCTTGTTTGGAAGTTTTGTGTGTGCAAAAGCAATACTTCCAAATATTCGCTTCTCGCGTTTGGAAGTTTGGTCCGCACAATGGTTGTTCTTCCAAATATTCGCTCCTCGCGTTTGGAAGTTTGGTTCGCACAATGGCTGTTCTTCCAAATAT
>CADBRY010000292.1 GCA_902797195.1 uncultured Eubacteriales bacterium | reverse complement strand
TGCGGGAGATATGCTGTATGACTGTTTCGGCCTCTGGAATGAACTGGTTCCGGTCTTGATGGTGATCTTCTCTCTCATATGACCGACCACTTCGTCCGCAAGCAAAATGACCGGGGTCCTGAATTGCTCGGCGAGTTCAAAAGCCTTAATGGTGAAGTCGTACATCTCCTGAACGGAAGAGGGCGCCAGAACGATAATGCCATAGTCTCCGTGGCTTCCGTACCTGGCCTGGTAGATATCCTGCTGTGAGGACAATGTGGGCTGGCCTGTAGACGGGCCGCCTCTCTGAACGTTTACGATCACTATGGGGGTTTCCGTTACCGCTGCAAAGCCAATGGCTTCCTGCATCAACGTATACCCGGGACCCGATGTTGCGGTCATTGCTTTGCTGCCGCCCCATCTGGCTCCAATAATCGCACATGCAGATCCGATCTCATCCTCCATTTGAATGAAGGCACCTCCGGATTTCTGCATTTCTCCCGACATCATCTCGATAATTTCTGTTGAGGGGGTTATCGGATACCCTGCAAAAAAGCGGCAGCCGGCGTAAATTGCGCCTTTTGTGCATGCTTCGTTGCCTTGGAGAACCACTTGGTTCGTCGTTTCAGCTGCTTTTTCCATAATGCCTCCTTATAGGCTCATGGTAACATTGTATACTATTCAATGCAAGGAAAAACCATTGAAATATCAAGACTTTTTTTGGTATTCCTTTTTTGGTTTGTATTTTTGTATACAATTTTAGCAGGGTAAAACAGCAGCGTTTTAGAGGTTTTTAGAAGTTTTGATTTGTTTTAGAGGTCTTTAGAAGTTGCCTTTTTTAATTTTCTTTTGTTTTGTAACCCTTCTATGCCTTTATGGTAACTGTACTGTATCTATCCACTTGCTATACTGGCGATGACAAAAGGGCACCGACCCTTATAACACAGACTTCGTTACAGTATAAATATAACTTCTAAAAGAGCCTGCTCTTCCCAGCAGGCTCTTTTGTATCTGGATATCATCGCAATGCTGTGATAGGTACTACGTGTACACCATCCGGCCTTGTATACGCAGCCTTTACCATACCACAGATAACGCCAAGTGTATGTGGTGCTTTCCCTTCACTACTCATTATCTCTTTTATCTCTAATAGTTCTTCTGCGGCACTGTCGATCTGATTTGCGCCTAGTTTGATTTCAAAGGCGCCCCATCTTCCATCAGGAAGTTCCACAACCGCATCCGCCTCGTTGCCACGATTGTCACGAAAATGATATAATGTCCCGCCAATGTTATCCGCATATATGCGCATATCATGTTCGCATAATGCTTCAAACATAAATCCAAAGCTATTGAGATCATTAAAAAGCATTTCCGGGGTAGCCTTAAGCGCCGCAACAGCCAATGATACATCCGAAAAATGTCTCTTTGGAGATTTCAGAAGTCTTCTCGACGAACGAATAGAAGGTGCAAAAGCGGGCTGATCCTCAATAAGAAACAGCCTTTCAAATATGCTCAGATAATCCGAAATGGTGTTTTTATCAAGTTCCATTTCGTCAAGGGCTTCCATGTCCTTGTTTAACGTTGCATTGCTTACAATAGTGCTCTCATTTCTACCCAAAGAGTGAATAAGCGATCTGACTTTACGCTCATCTCTCTTTATCCTATCCACACGAAACATGTCATCTGCAATCACAGCCTCCAGATATGATTTTGCCATATCCATCGCCGCACTTTCGCTCGCATCCAGTGCACCCGGCCAACCGCCACGAACACAATAATGAATAAGTTCTCTAAGCTTTGGTTCCTTTATATTTCTCGGTTTTATTGTTTTTTCAAACAGGGACTCCAACGCAACTTCTCCCGTCGAATCTCCTGTTTCAAAGAGGCTCATGGTTCTCATGCGAAGCAAACCGAATCTTCCTGTCCCGCTATGAAGAATCCCTTTGTGATTTGGTGTCGCTGAACCGGTCAGAAGGAATTGGCCTTTTTTTCCGGACTGGTCAACTTTAAATCTTATGGCATCCCACAACGAAGGGACTTCCTGCCACTCATCAATCAATCGTGGGTGATCACCTTCCAATACCAGATCCGGACTTAATTCAGCCAATGTTCTGTTTTGAAAGTTTCCTTCCGGGTCAGCAATAAAGCAGACGCTGTCTGAATGATGTAAGGATGTCCATGTTTTCCCACACCATTTCGGCCCTTCTATGGCTACCGCACCGAATGTTTTCAGATATTCTGCAACCCTTTTATCAATCAGCCGTTCTCTGTATCCTTCTCTCGTCAGTTTCATTTTTCACCTCCGCCATCATTGTACCTTAACCATAGAGATGTATCAATATCAATCATACAAATGCAATAATTTTATTCGGATAAATGTAACATTTTTGTTCGGACAAATGAAAAGAGCCTGCTCTTCCCAGCAGGCTCTTTTCCAATCTCGTTACAGATTGTTACAGATTAAAGCAGGAGTTACTCTGCTAATCTTGCTCATTAGCATTTGCTCTTCTGCGTCTTATAGCGATTAC
>CADBRY010000291.1 GCA_902797195.1 uncultured Eubacteriales bacterium | reverse complement strand
GGGGTCAACAACAAACGCCTCATTCGCGCGATACAACCCACCACTTGGAAGAACAGCCATTGCGCGAACCAAACTTCCAAACGCGAGAGATGAATACTTGGAAGTATTGCTTTTGCACACACCAAACTTCCAAACGCGAGGGATGAATATTTGGAGGAACAGCCATTGTGCGAACCAAACTTCCAAACGCGAGAAGCGAATATTTGGAAGAACAGCCATTGCGCGAACCAAACCTCCAAACGTGAGAAGCGAATATTTGGAAGAACAGCCATTGTGCGCACCATACTTCCAAACATGAGGGATGGACATTTGGAAGAACAGCTGTTGGACGCTCCATACTTCCAAACAAGAAGGATGGACATTTGGAAGAACAACTGTTGGGCGCACCAAACTTCCAAACAAGATGGATATATGAAAGAATTGCCTTCGTGCGACCAATTCTTTCACACGCTGGAGCTGAATATGTGAAAGAATTGCCTTTGGGTGATCCGCTCTTTCACACGCTGGAGCTGAATATATGAAAGAATTGCCCTTGCAGGCTTGGTGCTTTCACCTTTTGGAGCGACCGATGTGAAAGAGTTGCCCTTGCAGACCTGAGACCTTCACCTTTTGGCGTTGGACAGGTGAAGGAGTTGCCCTCGTGTGAACCATTCTTTCACACGAAGGCAGTGGGCAGGTGAAAGAGTTGCCTTTGCAGGCTCCATTCTTTCATATGGAAGAGGGATTGATCACCTTTGCGCGCGAATGCCACAGGCTTAAAGATCGTCGCTGCTCTTCCCGCGGCCTTTCGGAGGGACCGCGGTGAGCAGCGCACTGGGAAGCTGGCACGCACGGCATAGCGCAGGAACTGTGAGCACCGGGATGCAGGCAACGCACGGCATAGCGCAGACACAGCCCGTATCGGATAGCGTAGATCCCGGCCGCACCGGGATCCAGGCAGGGCCCAACCACAACCCCGCCCGACCGGGCAGCAGGCAACACATGACCAGGCGCAGGCAACCCCGCCCGACCAGGCGCAGGCACGCCCCGGGCATTTTGATATGGATTATGACCGCCGTGTATTATATAATATACGGGTACGTATAACAGGTTGGAGGCAGAAAAATCAATGAATATTCTTGTGACAAACGATGACGGCATAGACTCGAGAGGGCTGAGCGAGCTGGTAAAAAGGCTGAGCAGTATCGAAGGAACGCGAGTGTTCGTGTGCGCTCCCGACGGGCAGAGAAGCGCTTCGGGACACGGGATAACAATGACTAAACCAATGAGCGTTTCCTATGCTGAAATAGAAGGTGCTGAGGTCGCATACAAGACGTCCGGGCTCCCTGCCGATTGCGTGAAGATCGCCGTGGAGCTGTTAGAGCGAAAGAAAATTGCTTTGGACATGGTCTTTTCCGGGATCAATCACGGAGGGAATCTGGGCACCGACACCCTTTATTCGGGCACAGTCGCAGGCGCTCTCGAAGGAAGCATTTGCGATATCCCGGCAGTTGCCGTTTCTGTAGACAGCCATCACGCCGAGCATTTTGAGCTGGCCTGTGATCTTGCTGAAAAGGCAATGAAGAGCCTTGCGAAACAGATTGAGGATGGGACTGTGGATTACCGGACCGTGCTTAATATCAATACTCCAAATCTGCCAAAAGAAGAAATCAAAGGCGTGAAATTCACCCGCCTGGGCGACAGAGAATATGATGAGGAGTTTGCACCGCTGGATGGCGGGGAGAACATGGATGTTCCGGGTGATTTTAAATATTACGGGACGCCGGTCCACTACGAAGGGCTCCCCGATGATATTGACGTTATTGCGAACCAGAACGGCTTTGCATCCATAACGCCAATAAATGTGGATCTTACCGATTACGACAAGATCGAGATAATAAAAAGCTGGGGCCTTGTCTGACCCGCCGACAAACCAACTGACTAAGAGAGGAAGATAAAATGAAACTGATGGATAGAAACGAGACGCTTTTTCTGGCGATAGACTTTCAGGAAAGACTCCTGCCGGCCATGCACGAACACCAGGTGCTGGAAGACAAGATCTGCAGACTTGCCAAAGGAATGAAGAAGCTTGGGATTCCCCACATAGTGACTCAGCAGTACACGAAGGGAATAGGAGAGACGGTCCCTTCGGTGGCGGAGGCTATCGGGAAGTTCACCCACGCGGAAAAAACATCCTTCAGCTGTTTTGGCAGTGAAGAGTTCGTGAAGCAGTTTGAAGCAGCCGACAAAGACACAATTGTCGCATGCGGCATAGAAGCCCACATCTGCCTGCAGCAGACAGTGATCGAGCTGCTGGCAAAAGGCTACAGAGTTTATGTCCCCGCCGACTGCACATCATCCAGAAGTCAGGAGGACAAAGAAAGATCTCTGGCCCGAATGATGAGCGCCGGAGCGATTGTCACCACATACGAGGCGATATTGTACGAGCTGGTAAGGGACGCTAAAGCCGAAGATTTCAAGGCTATTTCAAAGATCGTCAAATAACGATGAACAGATTCGGGGCCGGCCCG
>CADBRY010000290.1 GCA_902797195.1 uncultured Eubacteriales bacterium | reverse complement strand
GGAGTGGTTTTAGTGAAAGTATTGCCTTGATGCGACCCTGTCTTTCACATGTCAGCATAGATTTTGGTGAAGGTATTGCCTTGACGTAACCCATTCTTTCACATGTAGGCGTGTTTTTGGTGAAGGAACTACCTCGGTCCAACCCATTCTTTCACATATAGGCGTTGGACTGGTGAAAGTATTTCCTTGACGCGACCCCTTCTTTCACATGCCGGCGTGATTGATCGCCCGAGAGCGCGAATGCCTTTGACCCTGAGAGCCCCGCTACTCTCTCGCTGCTCTCCCGTGGCCTTTCGCAGGGGATCGTGGCGAGCAGGCACAGGGACCGCGGCGAGCAAGCACAACAACCTTATCAGTTCTGCCGGAACCAACCACACTTATCTGCGGTCGCAAGACACACACGATTCATTAAAGTCAATCAGACCTCTTGACGCTTGTGAGTATTTATGTATAATAATGAATATTAATGTATATTTATTAGTTCAAGTTATAATGTAAGGAGTTGTTCCATCATGACACAGTTTTCTACAGTGGACATCGTTATCGTTATCTGTTATATGTTGATCCTTATCGGAGTCGGCATTTGGACGGCCCGTAAGGCAAAGACAACGGAAGACTTTATGGTCGCAGGCAGAAGCATTGGCATCTGGAGATTCACCGCTGCCATGGCAGCCTGTGTAATCGGCGGATCACTGACGATGGGAAGCTCAACCCTTGCATATGAACACGGCATCGGAGCCATATGGCTGGGCGGTATCTGTGCTCTGAGTATATTCCTTTTGAGCCTGTTCCTGAGAACAAAGCTGTCGGATATGCGTATCTTAAGCGCCGCCGAAGGATTCGGCGTTTTCTACGGACCCTACGCCAGGATCCTGAGCGCACTGGTCATGATGATATATATGTTCATGGTCGGCGTGGTACAGGTTGTCGCAGTAGGAACTATAATGAATGTTATGTTTGGATGGTCGACTCAGGTATCCATGCTCATTGGCGGTGTTGTCGTTCTGGCATATATCGTTATTGGAGGCATGTGGGCTGTTACTTATACGGACATATTCCAGTTCCTTATCATGACCGCAGGCGTATGCATAATCTGTCCTTTGATGGCTATCCACGGAGTCGGTGGATTTTCGGCCTTTGTTGAGGCTGCCCCCAAGACTCACCTGGATATAACGAATCTGGGCGCCGCAAGAATCGTCGCCTATATATTCCTCTATACGCCCGGTTTCCTGGTCGGTCAGGATATATGGCAACGTGCATTTACGGCCAAGAACCCGGGCATCGCTAGAAAGGGAACTGCCCTCGCAGCCCTTTACATCTTCCTCTATACCGTTGCTCTTATCATCATAGGTATCTGCCTTGTGATCGCCATGCCGGGACTTGAAAACCCCGATCTCGCATTTGCCACAGCGACAACAAGCTTTACTCCTGTGGGTGTCCGCGGAGTCATCATGGCAGCTGCAATGGCCGCGGTAATGTCTACTGCATCCAGTGAGATAATGGGAACGGCAACGGTCGCATACAACGACCTCATCAGCAACTACAAAGAGAACATCACGGAAAAACAGGGGATCATGATCACCCGGATCATAGCTATAATCGTAGGTCTTCTGGCCATCGTCTGCGCCCTCTGGATCCAGAGCGTACTGGTAGCCCTCGATGTAGCCTATGCTTTTATCTCAGGCTGCGTCTTCGTACCTCTTGTCTTTGCCTTCCTGCTTAAGAAGGTCAGCGCCAAAGCCGGACTGCTGTCCCTCCTTGGCAGTTTTGTTACCGTCATCGTGTTCATGGTCAAAGACGGCCTGGCTGCCACAACGCCAATAATGTTCGGAATGCTCGTAAGCGCTGTGATATTCTTCGTTGTGACGGCCATCGACAGGAACAAACACGAAGTCAAGATAATGGAGGATGGTTCGGTAATAGTGGACGGCGTGAAACAGGAGATGAAAAAAAGAAAATCGGCTCAGGTTTGATCCCGAGCCGAGTGTTCGTCTCACATCGTCTAATGACTGCTGTCACCACTACCGATTTCTGTTGAAGTTTATCAGGCATCCTGCCCTCAGGATGTCTTTTTCTGTCTCGGTCATGTCTGCAATGTAGAGGGATATTTCCTCCGCCCCGCCGGTGACCGAATCGCCTTCAGCGGCCCCGCCGCCGGCTGATGTGGAACTTCCTTTTATCACATAGGCGGGGATGCTCTTCATGTCTCCCTCGAGAGCCTTTTTAACATCGGGCACGAAGATGTAATCTCCAACTTCGAATGTTGGATCTCCTTCCATCTGGAATGGCAGCATGCCCCAGTTGATCACGTTGGATCTGTATCTCTTGGTGGCGTAGCCTTCGC
>CADBRY010000289.1 GCA_902797195.1 uncultured Eubacteriales bacterium | reverse complement strand
TGAAATATGAACTGCGCCTTCTTTCAAATTTTCAAAAAATGGCATTTTATGGAAAATTTTATGGGCGAACTTCCGTTGATTTTGCAAAAGTGAAGGCCTCGGCGCCTGATATTACAAAACCCTCTCTATTCTTTTTATTTGCAGACTCCACAACTACTTTACACTGTCCAGACCGAGCCAGTACCCCCGAATTGAAGAGTCTAGAACGGACGAAATGTGTATGTCAGCCGCGGAGCGCGAATGCCATAGGCCCGGAGATCTCCGCTGCTCTGCTTGCGGCCTTTCGTAGGGGCCGCCGCGAGCAGCGCACAAATCCAAATGGCCTGCGGTCGCCAGCCGCAAACTCCCTCATTCGCAGCGAGGCGGCTATTCGGGTACGCTTCGATTCAGGGGACGCGGTGATTTGGTGTACGCAGCGATTTGAGCAAATGAGGCGCCAAAATAAAGCTGGCAGATGACATGTCGGGCGGCGGAGCGCAGATCTGTTGCCTTTGCATACCCATATTTGTTAGAATGTCTTAAGCAGGTTAAGATCAAACGAAAGGATGTAAAAATGATACAGGAAAGAGATGCGGCAGTTAAGGAAGCCGTTATGAGAGTGGGGCAGCAGATGCTTACCGCGGCAGTCACGGCGCCAAAGGCCCACGGTGACGATCATATAGAGGTGTTCCTCCTCTCGGGGGAGGAGAAGGATGTGCTGGCGAAGCACATGCTGGACATCTACGAGGAAACGGGAGCAGACTTTTTTAAGCGGGACGCGGGCAATGTAAAGGCAAGTGAATGCGTGGTCATACTGGCCGCCAAAAACGAGCCCATACTTCTTGGAGACTGTGGATTCTGCGGATTTGAAAACTGTGGGAAGATGTCCGCGGCGGGAGCCAACTGCGCCTTCAATGTTACGGACCTGGGCATAGCAATCGGCTCGGCCGTTTCAGTGGCTGCGGATAACCGGGTGGACAGCAGGGTAATGTTCTCTGCGGGAAAGGCCGCTTTGAGAATGGACTTCCTTGATCCATCGGTGCGGGTCTGCTACGGGATCCCCCTTTCCGCCACCACAAAGAGCATCTTCTACGACCGTGATCCCGGAAGCGTTCTGGTAAAGTAGGTTTAAAATGAAAATATTTCGAAATCTCCCGGCATTTGCCAAACTGGTATACTGCCTGAAATACTTCAACCCATACAAAAAAGGCATCGAGGCCGCGAGGGCCAAGGGCGACGATGAAGAGGAGCGCCGCCAGATTCTGGCTGCAACCACTTCATGGGGCCCGATGGTTATGGATATGTTCGGATGCAAAGTCAACGTAGAGGGCTTTGACAACCTCCCCGACGAGGGCCCTGTTGTGCTGGTGGGCAACCATCAGGGATATGCGGACATAGCCGCCTGTTTTGCTGCCTTTACAAAATTCCAGTTTGGATTCGTGGCCAAGGAGGAGCTGTCCAAGATCCCCCTCTACGGATCCTGGATGCCCAGAATAAGGAGCCTTTTTATAAAGCGCAACGATCCCAGGGCTTCCCTTCAAACGATAAAGGACGGGGTCGCACTTCTTGAGCGGGGATTCTCTCTGGTGATCTTTCCCGAGGGGACCCGCGCCAAATGTTCAACACCTGGGCCATTTATGAAGGGATCCCTCAAACTTGCGACTAAGGCAGAGGTGCCTATCGTTCCCTTTTCTTTGGACGGGACCTATAAAATGTATGAAGAAACCGGCCTGATAAGGCCGGCTGATATAAACATAATCATTCACGAGCCGATCCCCACAGCAGGGCTTTCCCGGCAAGAGGAAAGGGACCTTGGGGACCGGATCGAAAAGATCGTCGTCGACGGAGTCCGGCGGCTGGCCGGCTCGTAATTCCCGGTTCGCGGGCTTGCAGATTCGTCACACCCAGTTTGCAGGCTGGCAGATTCGTGAGCCGGAGACCGCTGGCTCGGTGGAGTTGGGAGGCTGAGACCGCTCTGGCAGCCATTTTAGAGCTGCTTGATCCTCGCTTAACTCTGTTGCGGTGTAAATGGCTTTCTTCAAACGTGGTGTTTGCACCGAATCGTTGCCTTTTCATGGGTCTTAAGAGCTTGCCGGTGTAAAAACTTTTTACAGAAAAGTTATTGACATAAATCCGTTGCTTTTACATGAGATAGAAGCTGATTTTCGAGCTCAAAGTGTAAACAGCGAGGATTAGAAAACGATTTGACACTAAATTGAGCGTTTTCAGTGTCAATAACAAATTCTGAGAATGTTTTTACACCTGAGAGACTATATTTACCATATTTTACCAAAAAGCAAGCCTTTTTGAGGGGGCATAATGTCAACTGGCTCTGTTAAAAGAAGTTTTTACACTTTTGAGGGGCCACAGACCCGGAATCAACATTTTCTGGGGTCAACAAACCCGGGGACCTGCCGCGGGGGGCGAAACAGCGGCGGCCATCCCGGCGGGCTAACGCCGGGCGCGGGGCAAAGTGTCCGCCGCGGGCGC
>CADBRY010000288.1 GCA_902797195.1 uncultured Eubacteriales bacterium | reverse complement strand
GGATATCCCAACCATTGCTCCTCTTCCACCTGAAAACAGTTCTATCCGACTGAGGACGTTCGCCTCAAGTGCAACTTTTTTGGGGTCATTGTTTTTGAACAGCTGTGTACTTACCTTATTAACATCCACTCCGGCTTCAATAAGCTCCGCCGCCATTCTGTGAGACTTGGGTGTGGTGTTGGAATGCTGAAAACTTCCCGTGTCCGTAACCAGTCCTGTATAAAGCGCTTCCGCCATGTCAGCATCCATTTCCCATTCCATTGCCTTTATAAGATCGTAAATGATCTCGGTGTTGGATGCTGCGGCGGGATCGATGTAATAAAGATCCTGGGAACACTCCGTGATCCTGTGGTGGTCGATGGCCAGTCTGGTTTTTCCATTCTCAAAAGCTTCCCTGACCTCCTCGAACCTACCCTCTTCGCTGCAGTCGATGGCAACGGTCACGTCGGCACAGGGGATCACATCAGGATCCGTGGTGCACATGCCTTTGTCCATGTGCTCAAGACTTGAGGAAAGATTTTTTTCCAGCACTACCCAGGCGGTCTTGCCCAGTTTTCTAAGTACCATGCAAAGGGCAACCCCTGAGCCTATGGCGTCTCCATCGGGATTATTATGTGGAAAAAGCAGGACGCTGTCGGCGGCCTGCAGTGTTTTTCCTATTGTTTTAAGATCTGTGTTGGTAATCATTCTTCTTCGTCTTTGCTTATATTCAGCGATTCTATGATACCGTCTATGTGACGTCCGTACTCTTCCGATCTGTCCGCCTTAAAGATCAGTTCGGGTGTATGCCTCAGCTTGAGCTGCTTCCCTATCTGGTTCCTTATAAAGCCCTGGGAGCTGGTGAAGCCATCGGCGATCTCATTCATTCCCTCCTCGTCGGAGTCGGTGCCAAGGACTGAGAAATATACCGTGGCATAACTGTAGTCGCTTGTGACTTCCACTGCGGTTATGCTTATCATTTCATCCAGCCGTGGATCCTTGAGACCCTTTATCAGAAGCTCGCTGATTATCCGTCTTATTTCCTCACCTATGCGGTCCTGTCTGTAACCCTTGCTCATGCCGTCAGCTCCTCTCGATTTCCTCCATTGTGAAGCATTCTATGACGTCGCCTTCCTTGATGTCGTTGTAGTTTTCGATGCCGATACCGCATTCGTAACCCTGAGCCACTTCTCTGGCGTCATCCTTGAATCTCTTGAGTGAGGATATCTTGCCTTCATGGATAACGATGCCGTCTCTGACGAGTCTGATCTGCTCGTTACGTACCACCTTGCCGTCGGTGACATAGGCACCGCCGACGATGCCCACACCGGGTACCTTGAAGGTTGTACGGATCTCAACGCTTCCAAGAACCACTTCTTTGAATTCCGGATCAAGAAGACCCTTCATGGCGTTCTCAACATCATCGATAATGTTGTAGATAACGTTGTATGTTCTTATCTGAATGCCCTCTCTGTCGGCCTGTGCCGATACGGCGGAACTTGGTCTGACGTTGAAGCCTATGATAACCGATCCGGATGTGCCTGCAAGCATAACGTCGGATTCGTTGATAGCACCGACGCCTGTATGCACCACATTGACCTTTACTTCATCGGTTGAAAGCTTTTCAAGTGATGAAACTATGGCGCCAACGGATCCCTGCACGTCCGCTTTTATAATAAGATTCAGTTCCTTCGCTTCTCCGGCCTGTATCTGGTTGAAGAGTTCCTCCAGAGTGGTGCTGGAGTTTCTTGCCATTACCTCTTCTCTCAGCTTCTGCTGTCTCTGGCTTGCGATTTCCTTTGCCTTTGCAGGACTCTTGACTCCATTGAAAACGTCGCCGGCCTGAGGAACTTCCGTCAGACCCAGGACTTCAACTGCGGTGGCAGGTCCTGCCTTGCGAAGTTTCTCTCCGTGGCTTCCGGTCATGAGTCTGATCTTACCTGAGCATGTTCCCGCTACGATGCTTGCTCCGGCCTTAAGTGTGCCGTTGAGCACCAGAAGGCTTGCAACGGGGCCCTTGGCCTTATCCAGTCTTGCCTCCAGGACCGTGCCCTGTGCCATTCTGTCGGGATTGGCCTTGAGTTCCAGAACTTCCGCCTGAAGAAGGATCATCTCAAGAAGGTTGGTGATCCCCTCTCCCGTCTTGGCGGATACGGGAACGCTGATGACATCACCGCCCCAGTCTTCCACAAGTATTCCCTGGTCAGCAAGATCCTTTTTGACGATATCCGGATTTGCTCCCGGTTTGTCGATCTTATTGATGGCAACGATAATAGGAACTCCCGCGGCTTTTGCGTGGCTGATAGATTCTATGGTCTGTGGTTTTACACTGTCGTCAGCCGCAACTACGAGAACCGCTATGTCCGTTGCATGTGCGCCTCTTGCACGCATGGCGGTAAATGCCTCGTGACCCGGTGTATCAAGGAATACGATCTTCTGTCCATTGATCTCAACTTCCGACGCACCGATGTGCTGGGTTATTCCTCCCGACTCCTGATCGGTCACATTGGTCTTTCTGATCGCATCCAAGAGGGATGTTTTACCGTGGTCAACGTGACCCATAACGGTGATGATAGGTGCTCTTGGCTTCAGATCGCTTTCTTTGTCTTCGAAGTTTTCGATGCCTTCTTCGACTTCGTAATCCTCTTCCTTGTTGACATTGCCTATGGCTATCTGGATGCCCATTTCGTCTGCGAGAAGAACTACAGTGTCTTCGTCGAGATTCTGGTTCATATTAGCCATTACGCCCATCTTCATGAGGGTCATTATTATCTGTGATACTGTTGTCTTGGTCTGCTCTGCAAAACCGGCTACTGTTATCGGTACGTTTATCATTACTGTTCCTGCCGGCAGTTCAACTGCTTCTATTTCAGGCTCCTGAACCGGCTTGGGTCTGTTGTGTCTCTTTGATCTGGTCTGTTTTTCGAGAGATGCGGGTTCCGGTCTTCCGCCCTTCTTACCGCGGCCCTCGAGTTTGGCGAATTTATCACGATCTCTGTCTCTGTCTTTTTCTCTGCCTCTGCGGCCTGATCCCGATGACCTTGATTCGGACTGGGCATCCGATCCATCGGATCTTCTGGATGGACGGGATCCCGTTGAGAAGGTTCTGCCTTCCTGTTTTTTATCTACCGGTTTCTTCTCGGATTTCTTCTTTGCTGCCTTTCTCTTTTCGGCGGCTGCTTCTTCCTCTTTGCGAACATCCTCGGCTTTTTTCACCACCTTGAGCCTGCTGCGTTTCTTTTCAGGTTCTTTTGCCTTTGGCTCTTCTTCTGCAGTTTCAGCCGTATCTTCCTTCTTGACATCCTGTGCGGCTTCCTCGGTTTTTTCCTCGGCTTCCTTGACACTTTCAGCTTCCGCGGACTCTTCTTTTGAAGCTTCTTTTGTTTCCGCCTCTTCAGCCTTATCCTCTTCCTTGCCGGTTTCAGGCTCTTCCTGCGCAGACTCTTCCCCGGGAGCTTCAGCTTCTGCCTTTGTCTTTGCCTCTTCAGCTTCAGCCTTGGCTTCGGATTCCGCCTTGGCAGTTTCGGCAGCTTCCGCTTCCTCTTTGGCTTTTGCTTCCGCTTCTGCTCTGGCCGCCTCAGCTGCTTCCGCCTCCGCCTTGGCCTTTGCTTCTGCTTCTGCCTTAGCCTTGGCCTCTTCAGCTTCAGCCTTTGCTTTGGCTGCTTCAGCTTTTTCTCTGGCTATTCTCTGCTCCAGCATGGCCTTTGATACCTTGGGCTCATCTGCAACAGGTTTTCTCCTTGGCACCGCGCCCTTTGCAGGATCGGCCTTGGCCGGTTTTGGTCCGCCGGCGGTCTCGGCAGTTTTTGTCGCTGCAGGTTTCTCCG
>CADBRY010000287.1 GCA_902797195.1 uncultured Eubacteriales bacterium | reverse complement strand
GGAATACATCGATGCGGCGATTCTTTCTTTCCATCCTGTGAAGCACATAGCTGCAGGAGAGGGGGGAATGATTCTCACAAACGACGAGGAACTCTTCCATAAACTCCAACTTTTCAGAAGCCACGGAATAACCAAAGACCCGGAGCTTTTGGAAGACAATCACGGTGGCTGGTACTATGAGATGCAGTCACTGGGATACAATTATCGCATAACGGATATTCAGTGCGCTCTTGCAAACAGTCAGTTCAAGAGGATAGATGACAACCTTATCAGACGGAATAAGATTGCAAATGCCTACGACGAAATGCTTGCAGGCAGCGAATTTGTGGACGTCCCGCCTAACGTTGGATACGAAGTTTTGAACACAAAGGACCCGGCAAAGACTGCAGATCTGCATTCATACCACCTGTACACAGTGACCGTAAAAGATCCCGGACTGCGTAAGGAAATGTACGAATACCTGAGATCCAAGGGTGTACTGGTTCAAATACACTACGTGCCGGTACATCTTCAGCCATATTATAAAAAGAACTTTGGATACAAACCGGGAGACTGTCCCATAGCTGAGGATTTTTACTCCCGTGAGATAAGCCTGCCTATGTTCCATGCACTCAAGGAAGATGAGCAGGAGTACGTTGTTGATTGTATTAAAAATTTTAAATAAAAAAGGAGACCGCTATGTTCAAAGACAAAACAGTTCTGATCACCGGAGGAACGGGATCGTTTGGTAAGCAGTTTACCGGAGAACTCCTGGATAAGTATGATTTCGGCAAGATCATCATCCTTTCCAGAGACGAGTTCAAGCAGGATGTAATGAGAAAGGAGTTCACCATAAAATATGGTGCCGAAGCCATGAAAAAGCTTCGCTTCTTCATCGGAGACATCCGGGACAAGGACAGACTGAGAAGAGCCTTCCACGATGTGAATATCGTAATACATGCAGCTGCCATGAAGCAGGTACCCGCCTGTGAATATAACCCAACAGAAGCGATCAAGACGAACATAAACGGTGCGATGAATATTATCGATGCGGCTCTAGATGCTCGTGTTGAGAAGGTTGTCGCACTTTCCACGGATAAGGCTGTAAACCCCATCAATCTCTACGGTGGAACAAAGCTTGTTTCCGACAAACTCTTCGTATCTGCGAATGCATATTCCGGAACATACGGCACCAAGTTCTCACTTGTAAGATACGGCAATGTATCCGGCAGCAGAGGATCCGTTATTCCATTCTTCAGAGATCTCATTGAAAAGGGACAGACGGAGCTTCCTGTGACCGATGAGAGAATGACCCGTTTCTGGATGACTTTGGACAAGGCTGTCAGACTGGTTCTCATGGCAGTGGAAAACATGTCCGGCGGTGAGACATTCGTCTACAAGAATCCTTCCTACAAGGTTACGGATATCTGCAAGGCAATGGCTCCCGATTCAACAACCAAGATAATCGGTATCCGTGAGGGCGAGAAGATCCACGAAGTCATGATCACACGTGACGATTCCCGCACCACCTACGATTACGGCGATTATTACATCATCTATCCCAACTTCGAGTGGTTCAATTTCGAAAAATCATTCAAGCCCGGCGGCAAGCTGATCGAGGATGGATTCGAATACAGCTCCGGCAACAACACCGAGTGGCTTTCTGTTGAAGACATCAGAAAACTGCTTAAGGAATACAACCTCTTTTAGGAAGGAAAGGCAATGAAAATAGGTTGCATTATACAGGCGAGAATGACCTCAAGCAGACTGCCGGGAAAAGTACTTAAGACCATCGATTTCAAAAACGACAGGTCAGTGCTGGAACAGGTCGTCCAAAGAGTGAAAATGGTCGGATCAATTGACGAGATAATCGTTGCCACCACAGTGAACGCAGACGACGATCCCGTGGAGAAACTGGCGGACGAACTTGGAGTGGCGGTGTTCAGAGGAAGCGAAAAGGATGTTCTCGAAAGATACTATCTGGCCGCAAAAGAACACGATCTTAATCACGTCATAAGGATCACAAGCGACTGTCCTTTTCTTGATCCGGAAATCATCGGGGCATTGGTGGATCTGTATTTTAAAGAGGGTTCTCAGTACGGTAGCAACTGTATCAGGAGGACATTTCCTCATGGCCTGGACTGTGAGATAGTTGCCTTCGATGTACTGAAAGATGTATACGAAAACCAGACGGATCCTTTTTACAGGGAACACGTCACCAGCTATGTGACAAGCCATCTCGATGATTTTAAAACAAGCAGCCTGGAGGACGATGAAGACAACAGCGGTGTAAGGGTAACGGTGGATACAGTCAACGATTATGTGCTGTCCTGTGTTCTCAATGAACTGCTGATGAAGGAGGAACGGCCTACGTCCTATAAGACTCTTCTCGGCTGCTTTAAGGCAAGACCATATCTTCCAATGATAAACGGCGACATACTTCAGAAGAAAAAGTATGATACGGAAGAGGAAGAATTGGTCGCTGCAGTCTCCCTCCTTGAAAAACAGGAGATGAACAGAGCGGCAGACAGACTTCGGAAATTAACCGGGGAGACTACAATATGAGCTTAAAGATCCTGACGGAAGCCGGATATAATTTCGGCTTCGGTCATTTTTACAGAATGTCAGGGGTTTGCGACACCAT
>CADBRY010000286.1 GCA_902797195.1 uncultured Eubacteriales bacterium | reverse complement strand
GATACTTTTTCAGTTGTAATAGGCAAGGTGTAAGGAGAGTATTTATGATTCACAACTTCTTTTTTGGAGGAGTCACTCCAAATGGTTTCTCTACACAGATTGCACAGATCATAAACGGCAAAGAATACTACACCTATATTCTGAAGGGCGGTCCGGGAACAGGAAAGTCCCGGATGATGAAAACAATCGCTGAACGATGTGCGAAAGACGAAGATGTGACATGTTATTACTGTTCGGCAGATCCGGATTCTTTGGACGCGGTCATGATGCACACGTCAAAAGTGCTTGTTGTCGACGGAACGCCGCCGCATGTATCTGAACCGCGGTTTCCCGGCATATGCCAGGAAATCGTTGCTCTCGGGCAGTACTGGGACAAAGCCGTTCTGCAAGAAAACCGGGAAAAAATCATCAAAGCGACTGAACTGAACAAGTCGATGATGGCCGGCGCGGCAAATTACAGCAGGGCGCTGGGACTGATATGTGACGATACTTATGCCTGCGCGGAAGGATTTGCTGACAGGAAGAGAATCGAAGAAGCAGCATGGGGCTTTTGCGAGGGTTTGTTTGAAAATCTTGAAAGAAGAAACGGCAGAGGGAGACAGAGTATTTGTCAGCTCTCCATCATGACTAGGAACGGATATACAACCCTGCAGGGCGCGGCCGGATCCTGCCGCAGGCTCTGCATATTGGATGACGAACTGTTTGCCGCATCCAGCATGTTTATTGATTTTGCTGCGGCGCAGATCATGGAATATGGATATGATATCAAGTTGTCACCGTGTCTTATTTCCGAAAGATCCATCAGCGAACATCTTCTGATCGATGAAATCAGTACCGTACTGATGACATCGAATCCTCTGACGCAGATCACGAATGCAAAAGCCGAACATATCGATTGTTCGATCTATTATGATAAAGATCAGATGCAGCCATACGAGAAGCATTTTGCGGCAAATCATTTATTGATGGAAACGATCTCAGGAGCGTCGCGTGAGATGCTTGAGGACGCGAAACGTGTCCATGATGAAATGGAGCAGTATTATATCTGCGCAATGGATTTCAATGCGCTGGACAGCGTATGCGAGAAGATCTGCGAAGAAATAGAGCAAAGAAGACACCGGAAAACAGACTGACAGAGATAAGAGGGGGAGCGTTACGTGGACGTATATACGAAATGTTCTAATTATGCAACTGACACATGTCCATGTGTTTTAGCCGAGAATGGGAAGTGCATCGAATGCTCCATGTGCCGCGGCGAAGATTACTGCACATGTTCCGATACAGTTTCATTCTGCGTCCAGCAGGAGCTGATCAATAACGGGGGCAGGGCAAGGCAGCAGCACCACAGCATGCGATGTGAAGTCAGGTATGTGAAAGAATATGACGATGTGTTCCGGTTTATCCGGATCGCCGTTCCGGATGCCGACGATTTTAAGAAACTGGGAGCGTATGTATTTGTCCGTGTGAATGAGAATCCGTTCTTTGATGTTCCGATGTCTGTTTTGTATGAAGAATACAGCAACGGCACCATCGGACTGATCATGCACATGGTGGGCATCAAAACAGAAAGTTTCCGGTCCCTCAAGAAGGGTGACTGCATTTACGTACGCGGACCTTATTATAACGGCATACAGGGCAGGAGCGCAGTGGCGCACCTGCGCGGCAGAAGGGCTGCCATGATCTGCAGGGGAATCGGCTTTATTCCTTCTTTACATGTGATCGGAGAACTGTGGCAGAATCACAACACGGTCGATGTTTATCTCGATTGGGGAAGACCCGGTAAGCAGGTGCTGGGATTCTTTAAGAACCAGCAGGAGATCCATGTAAATGAAGTGAGGATCATCGATCAGAATGGTGATCTGACGGAAGATATTAAAAGGATTATTGCAAAGGCTATTGATGACGGAATAGAGCTGTTTCATCTGGGACTGTCCGACTATCTGCTCAAAAGGGCGATTGAAGCGATAGAGCAGAACGATCCCCATCACAGGATAGCGATCTCCTGCATCAATAATTCGCACATATGCTGCGGAGAAGGAATCTGCGGGGCGTGTACGAAAGATATAGGAGCAGATCAAACGGTGCATCTGTGCAAGGAACAACTGAATCTTTATGAATACAAAAGGCTGTTATAGGGGAAGACATGAGTAAGATAATTATTGTTGGCGGAGGATGGTCCGGTGTTTCCGCCGCCGTATGCGCGAAAAGAGCCGGAGCGGAAGCTGTACTGATTGAGAAGACGGATCTTCTTCTGGGGGCCGGTAATGTCGGCGGCATCTTCCGCAATAACGGGAGATATACAGCCGCGGAGGAAATGAAGGCCCTCGGTGCCGGAGACCTGTTTGAGATCATGGACGCCTGCGCATTACATAAGGACATTGCGTTCCCAGGGCACGCCCACGCATCACTGTATGATGTCGGCGCCATTGAACCGGAGGTCAGGCGATTCGTGAAAAAACTTGGCATAGAAGTCATGACGGAAACACATGTGATGGATGTTAAGGCGCACGAGGGGCTTGTCGAAGCAGTCGCGCTGAACGACGGGACAATCATCGAAGGAGACGCTTTTATCGACGCGACCGGTTCCTCCGGCCCCATGGGGAACTGCCTGCGGTACGGCAATGGCTGTTCGATGTGTATCCAGCGCTGTCCGACCTACGGACCGAGGGTGAGTCTGACAGCCGGATGCGGCATCAAAGATCTGGTCGGCAGACGTGAAGACGGAACGCCGGGCGTCTTCTCGGGCGCCTGCAAGATATCTATGGACAGTCTGAGCGCAGACGTCAGGCAGGAGCTGGAGCAGGTGGGCGTTGTGATACTGAAGGTGCCGGAGGAAGACATTGATTACAACAAACTGGACAAAAAGGCATGCAAGCAGTATGCGCTGAAAGAATACAGTGAGAACGTGATCCTTCTGGATACGGGCGGAGCGAAGCTGATGACAAGTTATTATCCGCTGGGTATGCTGCGCAGGATCCCGGGACTTGAGAATGCGGAATATATCGATCCGTATTCGGCAGGACGAGGGAACTCGATCCGTTATCTGGCTGTCGCGCCATGTCTTGATACTATGCAGGCCGAAGGGATTGGCAACCTCTTTTGCGCCGGTGAAAAAGGCGCGCCGCTGATCGGACATACCGAAGCGGTCGTGACAGGAGCGGTCGCAGGACACAATGCGGTGCGGCAGGCAAACGGTCTGAAGCAGGTGATCCTGCCGGACCGGCTGGCCACAGGGCGCATCATCTCGCATTCCCACGAACAGTTTGTCAGGCAGGAGAAATACAGTGAACGATATACCTTCGCAGGCGGAAGCTTCTTTGAAATCATGAAAGAAGAAGGATTGTATTCGACTGATTCCGATGAGATCACGCAGCGTGTGAAGCGTGAAAACCTGATGAATCTGTTTGCAGAAAAACCGGAATGAGAAGATGCAGCAAAATCTTATCGAAGGCAACAAATTATTAACAGGATTGTACCTGCAGCTGATGACAGTCAACATACTCATCGGGCTCGTGCAGCCATGCAATCAGTTCGTTGACAGTATGCTGACCGGGAAGGGCCTTGGTATTGCTGCTCTCAATGCGTATGCGCTGTTCCTGCCGGTGGGGGCCTTGATGCTTGCGATCAGCAGTTTTTTCGCGATTGGAACCCAGATAAACTGCTCTCATATGCTTGGAAGCGGCAGGTTCACTGAAATTAAAAAACTTGTTCAGACAGCGCTGCTTTCCGCAGTTATAGTATCCTTACTCCTCGCCGTGATCCTGTTCTGCTTTTCTTCTCATATTGCGGTGCTGCTTGGCGCGGACGATTCTGTGCCCGGACAGATTCAGGAAACAGCAGCTTATCTTAGGGGATATGCACCCGGTATACCTGCGATCATTCTTGTGGGCACTCTGATGCCGCTTCTGCAGCTGGAAGGAAAAAAGAAACTGACGGTCTTTCTGTCTGTCTGCATTTTTATCATCAATGTGGCAGGGGATCTGGCAAACATTTTTGTCTTAAAAAAAGGGCTGTTTGGCATGGCGGCCGCTACTACTGCAGCAAACATTACCGTATGCGTCGTTCTTCTGATCTATTTCCTTACAGCGTCAAGGATATTTCACTTTTCTGTGGCCGGGTTCCGAAGAAGAGATTTCCTGTTGATCTGCAGGAACGGCCTGCCGTCGATGTCTTATTACGGAAGTCTTGTTGTAAGGACAGCTTTTTTCAACATGCTTATCATTACGAAACTGGATGGCGATATGCTGGCCGTAATGCTGGTCGTCAGCAGCTTCCTGACGGTTATCGACGCTGTGATCGGCGGAACCGGAGACGCAACGCTGCTTCTGGGAGGAGTCTTATACGGGCAAAGGGATATCAAAGGACAGAGGAAACTTCTCAGAACCGCATTGGGTGCAGGGACTGTTCTTTTTCTGGTCATCAGCATATCAACGATTGCTTTTGCAATGCCTATAGCAGGCCTGTTTTCGAACAGCAGCAATCCTGCGTTCATTGCGCAGGCGGCACACGCGATCCGTCTTGTAGCCTTGTGCTTCGTTCCCAATGTTTTAGCCTGTGTGCTGAAAAAATATATCCAGTCTGTAGGTCGGAGCACATATACATCAGCTACCAATGTGCTGTGCAATGTTGTGTATGTGTGTCTGTCAGCCTGGATCCTGGTTTGTATGGGCGGGTCTGACGGGCTCTTCCTGTCATTTGCCGTCTGCTATATTCTGATATTGATAACACATATCATATATGCGTTTCATGTGTCACGCAGCAACGGAAAAAAAGGATTCGATCGGCTGTTGTTCCTGCCTGCGGACTATGAGGTGTCCGATGATGATCAGTGGGTCTGTTCGATCAGGGATCTGGACGGCTGTATCAAAGCATCAAAGCAGGTAACAACTCTGTGTCGTTCCAGGGGGGTAGATGAGAGGAAAACTTATCTCCTGGCGCTATTTGCTGAAGAAATGACAACGAACGTAGTCATGCATGGCTTCAGACCCGGCACGCATAACATCATTGTTCTTAAACTGACATTTTTCGAGGAGAGGATCATTCTGAGCGTCCTGGACAACTGCGCGTCTTTTGATCCGGTTTACTATTATGAACGTCTGGAGGGGGGCGCGGACAGGCTCAGCGGGAT
>CADBRY010000285.1 GCA_902797195.1 uncultured Eubacteriales bacterium | reverse complement strand
TGGGGTATAGATAATATGGAAGATAAAAAAAGAATACTCGTTATCAACGGACCCAACATCAATATGCTTGGGATCAGAGAACCGGACATATATGGAAGGGAAACCTACGAAGACCTGCTGGAGCTGATCAGATCCACAGGAGAGGAGGAGGGAGTCATTACGGAAGAATTCCAGTCGAACCACGAAGGAGATCTGGTGGACAGGATACAGGACGCCTATGGCAAGTACGAAGGGATAGTGATAAATCCCGGTGCATACACTCATACAAGCATAGCCATTCTGGATGCCTTGAAGGCTGTGGGGATACCTGCTGTGGAGGTCCATATAACCGACCCGGATTCAAGAGAGGAGTTCCGTCATATCTCATACGTGTCCCTGGCTGCATGTAAGACCATTAAAAACAAGGGGATAGGTGGCTACAAAGATGCTATAATCTATCTGAAAGATATTATCACGGAAGGGAAGGCATAATGGCATCTGAGAATAAAAAAATCGAATTACTCGCTCCCGCAGGGGATCTTGAGAAACTTAAAATTGCAATTATATACGGCGCTGACGCCGTATATTTTGGTGGAGAATCTTTTTCCCTGAGGGCAGGGGCAGGGAATCTGACGGTGGATGAAATGCGTGAAGGCATTGCCTTTGCACACGAAAGAGGAAAAAGGTGTTACCTGACCATCAACATATTTCCTCACAATGAGGACATAGGGCCCGCGGAAAAATATCTGGAAGAGATAAAAGACCTTGGGATCGACGGGTTTCTGGTTTCCGATCCGGGGATGCTGACTCTTTTGAAAAAGCATATACCCGGGGCGGAGATCCATCTTTCCACTCAGGCCAATATGACCAACTTCGTCACCGCGGGGTTCTGGTATGACCTTGGAGTGAAGCGCATAGTCCTTGCCAGGGAACTGACTCTTGAGGAGATCAAAACTATCAGTGAGAGCGTCCCGGAAGACATGGAGATAGAGGCCTTTGTCCACGGGGCAATGTGCATTTCCTATTCGGGCAGGTGCCTGCTGAGCAACTACCTCAACGACAGAGACGCCAACAGAGGCGAGTGCTCCCATCCCTGCAGATGGAAATATGCACTGGTGGAGGAAAAACGACCCGGGGAATATATTCCCGTTGAGGAGGATGCCAGAGGCACATACTTCATGAACTCCTGCGATCTTTGCATGATAGAGCACATACCCGACCTGATGGCGGCGGGAGTGGACAGCTTCAAGATAGAGGGCAGGATGAAGAGCGTTTACTATGTGGCCACCGTGGTGAGAGCATACAGGCGGGCCATCGATGCTGTACTTGGTGGCGGGGCGGAGCTGGATGAGGACATCTTCAGAGAGCTCACCAAGGCGAGCCACAGGAAATTCACCACGGGCTTCTACTACCACAGACCCACGGGCAAGGATCAGAACTATCTGACCAGCGATTACGAGAGGGAGTATTCTTTTCTCGGTCTTGTAAAGGCAACGAAGGACGATGAAGGCTATGCTCTTGTGCAGCAGAGGAACAAGATAGTTGTTGGAGACGAAGTGGAAGTGTTTGGACCTTCAGCCGGATTCTTCACTCAGAAAATCACCGAGATGCTGGATGCCGAGACGGGAGAGAGCCTGTCGGAAGCACCCCATCCCAAGCAGATGATAAAGATCAGATTCGACGGGGAAGTCGATGAGGATTTTATTTTGAGGAAGAAGATCGTGTAAGAACTATGATGGCGCCGATGACGAGTATGGTGCCTATGATTCCCGGCACCGAGGGGATCTCGCTGTACATCAACATGCCGAAGATCAACGCCGATGTAGGTTCGGCTCCGGATGCCAGAATGGAAACGATGCCCGAATCAATAAACTTGAAGGAGATGTTGAACAGGAGGTTGGGCGTCAGGGATGCGATCAGGGCATAAGCCATCAGATAGGGAATCTGGGTCATAGGATTTTGGGATATAAAACCGCCGACGGCGGAGTAATCCGTGAAAGGAAGCATGGGTATAAGGGCGAAGAGGGCGGCGTAAAACTGTACCGTCAGGGGATGGAGCTTTCGCACATATGAGGCTTCGTTGGTTGCGATGGTGGCGACCGCATTGCATATGGCGGTACCAACGCCCATTGCAAGTCCAAAAAGGCTCCACTTTATACCGCCGGATTCCACAACGCCGCTGAGAAGCACGCAGCCGGCAAGCACAGCGGCCATGCAGATCACACGCAATGGTGTGATTTTTTCTTTGAATAAAACCGCACCGAAAACGATAACATATACGGGAGCCGTGCACAGAAGGATCGTTGCCAGTGAGAGGCTCAGTTTCAGGACGGCGATGTTATAACATATATTGAAAAAGAACTGTCCCGACATGCCGATCAGCACTACGAGAGGAATATGCCTCAGCTCCAGGTAAAAAAGGCTTCGGTCTCTGATAAGGTTTGTCAGACCAAGCAAAATCACAACGATAAAAACTCTGGAGAAGATTATGGTTATATTGTCGAAGCCCGCATCATCCAATGCTCTTACGAAGACGCCGCAGCATCCCCAGCAGGCCCCGGCGATGAGGGGGAGAGTGTATACTACAGATTTCATTTTTTCGGTCATGGAATGCTCCTCCGGGCAGTCCGTTTTACCCTGATATTCTGCGGGTAAGACATATGACTACACCCTCAATGACGATATCGTTGATTATACCATCATCATTTGCGTAAAAGCGAGGAGGAAATATTTCCGGATTATCACCGGTCACAAGTCGATCGGTATGTTCATGATCAGGCCGGGGAAGATGATTTAAAAATGATTGAAACGATGATTGGGATGTTATAATATTTAATAAATATTCGTCATCACTTTTTTAGTAGAAAGGCCAACGTTTAGGGGAGGAAAAGCGTATGACATCAAAAAGTCTCGTAAGGAAGATGGCAGTAATGCTCGCCGTTCTGGCGATCATCATAGCTCCGGGGATGTGTGACCGGGCATATGGTGAGTCTCTGGGTGTGGATCAGCACTCAAAACAGGAAGTAGTCAATACACTTAAAACAGGTGGAAGCGTGAATGATCCTACAGAGTTCAGCGTCGTTCCGGTCAAGGACACTGTAAGGGGCGATCTTACACCTGGAACCAAGCAGAATGCGTTGAATCTGCTGAACACCATTCGGTATGTTGCGGGTGTTGAGCCGGTTTCTCTGGATACCAATTACGGGAATCTTGCACAGGCAGGAGCTTTCGTTAACTGGTCTATAGGCCAGTTGACTCATTACCCGTCTCAGATTACGACAAAACCTGCTGCCATGTCGAATCAGGACTGGCAAGACGGAAACACAGGTGCGGGTAAATCAAATATCGCTTGGGGCCAGAGCACATTATCTGCAGCTGTGCTGGATTGGATGAATGACGAAGATTCATCCAATGTAGAGCGCGTCGGCCACCGCATGTGGAGCATCAACCCCAAAATGGGTAAAACAGGATTTGGTGCATCCAGCAACAGCAATGACTATACAGAAAGATATTTTGCAGAGTATTCTTCAGATGGAAATTCATCGGGAAGCCAGACAAATGTCGCCTGGCCGGCCCGGTATATGCCGGTAGAGTTTTTTGGAAATACGATCCCATGGAGTCTGGCAACGGGGAATACCAGTATTACCAGCCAGTCACAAATCTCAAATGTATCCGTGACTCTAACCAGACGCTCGTCCAGTCCCTCAGGTTCAGGACAGTGGACATTCAGCACTTCTAAAGAGTACACGGCATCCAACAGCGGAGAGTTTTTTAAAGTTCAACTCAACCATCCATATACCGGGTATCGTGGTCTGCCCGGGCCATATGTAATATTCAGACCGGCGGATATCAGCTATCAGGTGGGAGATATATTCGATGTTTCTATCACCGGCCTGGGATCACAGAGCATAGACTATACAGTTGAGTTCATCTGCGGATATCCCGTGGAAAGCATGTCCTTGGATAAGGAAGAATACATCGTAACGGGATACGAATATCCGGAGCTTTCGATCCAGCCAGCCACGGCAAAGGGATATAAGGTGCAATGGTCAAGCTCGAATACAAATGTAGTTACTGTAAATCAGTACGGGACCATACAAAAGGTAAATCCGGGAACCGCAACCATTACGGCTACCATAGATGGTAAGTACACTGCAAGCGGCCAGCCGATGACAGCCACAGCAACAGTTAAGGTGCCTAAGAGTATTACCAGCAGTAATCCGGATATCTCCGTTGACTTTGAAAAATATCAATACTACACGGGAGAAGAAATCATTCCCGATTTTAAGATCAAAGATGGTGACAAGATCCTTGAGAAAGGAACGGACTATACGGTCTCAGTATATGACGGACCGGCTATAGAGCCAAAAGCCAATAACCTTAATTACACGGCGGTCATAACCGGCAAAGGCGATTACTACGGAAACCTATATGAAGCTTACTGGATATTTAAGCGCAGTCTCAGCAGCGATATGATCACCCTGGATCCGGAAAGCGCGGAATACAGTGGAAGCCTGCAGAAACCCGGAGTCACTGTGAAACTTGGCAATAAAGTACTGACTCAGGGAGTTGACTACACGCTTACGAATAATGGCGGGACCGACAAAGGGACCTACACTGTCAGGGTAAACGCAGTATCGGGCAGCAACCTTTATCAGGGATCGGCAAGTAAGGACTTTACAATAACGGCCAAGTCAATTACAGATGAAATGATATCCATCAGCAGAGAGGAGTTCACCTATAACGGAAATGTCCAGAGACCGACAGTTAACGTAAAGAACGGATCGGTGACACTGACTGAGGGCACGGACTATACTTTGACATATTCAGGCGGCACCGATGTGGGAGAGTATACGGTCAAAGTTACCGGCAAAAATAACTACAAGGATGATGTTGAAAAGACCTATAGAATCACACCGAAAAATCTTACTGAGTCTATGGTGACTTTGGATTCTTCAGAATTGACATACAGCGGTTCGCTCCAAAAACCGGCAGTTACAGTCAAGGATGGAAGCAAAAGCCTGTATGAAAATACGGATTACACCCTGGAGAATAACGGTGGAACAGATGTGGGAAGTTACTCCGCCAAAGTCACAGGCAAAGGCAACTATGCCGGCGTGATCAGCAAGAATTACAAGATAAACCAAAAGGCATTAAGCAATAGCATGATCAGCATCCAGCCAAGTGAATTCACCTACAATGGAAGCCTTCAGAAACCGGAGGTTACCGTAAAGAATGGAACGCTGACGCTGACTGAAGGTACGGACTATACTCTGGCAAACGCAGGCGGGACCAATGCAGGAGATTACACAATAACGATCACAGGCGAAGGCAACTATTCAGGTAATGCCGACGGAACATTCAAAATCAAGCCCGCCAGCATCATCGGAGCAGAAGTAACCATTGCCAATGAAACCCACACGTACGATGGAACAGAGAAAACTCCGGCAGTCACCGGCGTAAAATTGAACGGCGAGACCCTGGACAATAGCAGCTATACGGTTACATACGACAATAATACCAATGCGGGAACAGCCTCTGTTACTGTCAAGGGACAGGGCAACTATACAGGAGCTGCCGCCACGTCATTTACCATAGATCCAAAACTCATCACAGGTGAAATGGTAAGTCTTGACCCAAGTGAATACACCTATACAGGAAAAGCCATAACTCCTAAGCCCGTTGTTACAGTTGGTGATAAAACACTGATTGAAAAAACTGATTACACAGTAGCTTATAGTGATAACACCAACGCTGGAAAGGGTAAAGCCACAGTAATGGCAGAGGGCAACTACACCGGAAGCGTGCCCAAAGATTTCACCATCAACAAGGCTCCAAATTCAGTAATGGTAAAAATCAAAGGATGGCAGCAGGGAAAGACGGCCAATAAGCCCACGGCAACGGCAGACTTTGGCGCAAGCACCGCCAAGTTCACATACAGCACCGCCATTGATGGAGATTACAGTGATGTCGTTCCAAGCAAAAAAGGAAGCTATTTCGTAAAGGCAACCATTGAGGAGACGGCCAATTACAAAGGTGCAGAAAGCGATCCCGTTGCCTTTGCAATAACGGCGCCCCAGGCAACACAGCCGCCCAAGATCACAGGCAAACCAACGATACTGAACACTATCGCCAACTCTGCCAAGAAGACCAACGACGTAATCTGGAATAAATCCGGCGTCAAGGGAGCGACCAATTACGAGCTCAACTGGAAAAGCAAGGATGCAAGCAAGTGGTCAAGTACGATGGTCAAAAACACTGTCAGGGGAACGACCTCAGGGCTCACTATCGGAGGGCTGTACAGCATCCGCGTGCGTCCCGTAGCCTACTCGGCGGACAAAAAGATTAGAGTGAACGGACAGTGGTCCAACACAGTTTATCGCTACTTCCACACCACAGGGAAGATCCGTCTGAGCTCAAACAGCAAGGGAAGTTTCACAATGAGTTGGGCGAAGAATTCTGCGGCAACCGGTTATCAGGTCATGTTCACCACCAACAGCAACGGCTCCGGCGCGGCGAACAACATCAACACCGTGGGCGCCAATGCAACCAGCTTCACCAAGAGTGGACTGAAGAGCGGAACCACCTACTACGTACAGGTCAGAGAGATCAAGAAGGTAGGCAGCATAACATACATTGGCAACATCTCCTGCCCCGTTGC
>CADBRY010000284.1 GCA_902797195.1 uncultured Eubacteriales bacterium | reverse complement strand
GAAGTCAGACTGGGCGACCCCAAGGAAGAGGTTCCGGGAAAGAGCGTTATACTTCCCGCAAGCCCGGCTCTCTTCAAGTACAAGGAAGCTGACATCGACCACTTCAGACAGTCCCTCATCAAGAAGGCTGTCAAGAAGGCCGGTGCAAAGCCAACGGATGCAGATCTTCAGTTCCTCGCAGAAGAAACAAAGACCGACGTTGACTTTGTAAAGAAGACTCTCGAAGCAGAGGGTCTGCTGTAAAAACAAACACCGATTGCAGCTAGCCAATAAGAAAGGATAAACGGATGAAAAGAGAAGACGATTTTCAGAAGCGCAGAGAGCACATCGCGAATCTGACAGACCAGGAACTGTACGACAGATTCTGGGAACTCACCGAGCAGGTGGTAGCACCACTTCTTGAGCTTGGAAAGAAAAACACCACACCTTCCGTAGAGAGAGCTGTTCTCCTGAGAATGGGAGTATCATCACTTGATACACAGAAGATCGTGGAAGGCTGCATGGACAGAGGCCTTATGGGTCACGGAGCAGGACATGTGGTTTACAAGGTATCGAAGGAAAAGAACATCTCCATTCGCGAGGCCAGCGAGAAACTGGCAGCAGGCGAATACTGGGATGATGCTGTAGCAATGTTCAGAAAGGAGGCTTAAGATGTCGGATTACAAACTTCAACCAAACGAAAAACTGGACATCAAGGAAATCCTGAAAGATCTGGACAAGTATGAACCCAGAAGAAGAGGATGGACATGGAGAGAGCCCGCACCGGGACTTAAAATGGGACCCTTTGAGTACAAGGATTGCTCAAAGCCGCTGAAGAACAGCGTTGGTCTGCCCCCGGCAAAATACTTTGGAGACATCGATCCCCAGCCAATGCCTGTTATAACCACGGAGATCGCATCTGGAAGATTTGAGGATGACATCCGCAGAATGAGAATGGGCGCATGGCACGGTGCCGACCATCTGATGGTAATCCGTCACATGGGTCAGTCCCACATCGACGGACTTATGGAAGGAACTCCCCAGGGAATCGGCGGTGTTCCCATCACGAGAAAACAGGTGAGAGCACAGAGAAAAGCCTGCGACATCATCGAGGATGAAGTGGGCCGTCCCATCAACTACCACTCATATGTATCAGGCGTTGCAGGTCCTGACGTAGCTGTCATGTTCGCCGAAGAAGGTGTAAACGGCGCTCACCAGGATCCTCAGTACAACGTTCTCTACAGAGATATCAACGCAGTCAGATCCTTCGTTGATGCATGCGAATCAAAGAAGATCATGGCCTGGGCAGGAATGCTGCAGATCGACGGCGCACATAACGCCAACGCAACTGCAAGAGACGCATGGAAGGTCATGCCTGAGCTGATCGTTCAGCACTCCATCAACTCACTGTTCTCAGAGAGAGTTGGAATAAGCCCTGACCTTATCTCACTTTCAACGGTACCGCCGACGGCAGTTCCCGGACCGCTGATGTACTACGATCTGCCCTATGCGGTAGCTTTGAGAGACATCTGCGGAAGATACAAGATGAGAGCACAGCAGAACACCAAGTACATCTGCTCCTCAGCAAGAGAAGCTACTGTAACACATGTTCTGGACATGTTCATCTCCAAGCTGACCAGCGCAGATATCCAGTCGACAATCACTCCTGACGAAGGAAGAAACGTTCCCTGGCATATCTACAATATCGAAGCATGCGACAACGCCAAGCAGACCCTCATCGGACTGGACGGTCTCATGGACATGGTAGAGCTTAAGAAGGAAGGACCCCTTCCTGAAGCGGTCAGAGAAATCAAAGAAAGAGCCCTTCTGTTCATGGAAGAGATCGTGGAAAGCGGCGGCTACTTCAACGCAGTTGAAGAAGGCTTCTTCGTTGACTCCGGCAAATACCCCGAGAGAAACGGCGACGGTATCGCCCGTAACATCCAGGGCGGCGTAGGCTATGGATACATCTTCGAAAGAGAAGAGGACTACATGGCACCTGTTACCGCTCACTACGGATACAACAACGTTGAGCAGTACGGCGGAGATCCTGAAGATCCGGCAGCTCTCATCGGAGGATGCACCTTCGAAGACAGAAGCAAGATCGTATACATCGACGAGCTGGACGAAGAGGACAACGTAAACGTCAGACTGGAGAAGGTCGCCAAGTATCACAACGGAGAGTTCATCAAGCCTGAGATGGAATGGTGCGGCGACGGCGTGGTCATGATGACCATGTGCATCCCTGCCAACTCCCGCGTATCCGAGGCTGTGGCCATCGAGATCGGCAACAAGCTGGGCATGGATGAGCCTACAGTAATAAGTAAGGAAGTCCTCCAGAATGCAGAGGGAACACGTATCGAGATGAAGGGCAAGATCCCATTCGATATCGATCCCACACAGATCGAGATCCCTGCGCCTCCTCATCACCAGAGCGATGCGGTCCTCTACAAGGAATTCGAGGAGCATCCAATGGTGGTCGTCTGCGGAACAGTTGGAAACGACGAGCACTCCGTAGGTCTCCGTGAGATCATCAACATCAAGCACGGCG
>CADBRY010000283.1 GCA_902797195.1 uncultured Eubacteriales bacterium | reverse complement strand
GTTCCCGGCTCTTCCCTGTTGGTTACGGTGAATGGATCAGCCTTGGTTCCCGTGCCGCTGGCTGCAGGATCCTTAGTGAATCCCGGCGTCGAGCTCACTTCGGTCACAACAAACCTTCCGTCTTTGACCTTATCAAACGGCTCGGATTCTACAGCATCAAGACTGTTCACGGTAATAGTAGTGGTTTTCGTGTTGGCTGCAGTTGAGCCATAGGAAACCTTGAATGTTACAGTCTTTCCTGTAGGCCATGTAGTCATCGGAGTGCCGTCGGCGTTCTCCCACTGTTTCTTTACCCATGTGGTTACCTGCTCAGGCTTGACCGTTACGGTGTTGGAGGTATCGTTATACTGATTTACCTTGGCTGCCGTATCGATGCTGTAGCTTGCCTTGTTTGGAAGACCGGTGTGTTTTTCTACTGAATCCAGCGGCTGGTTTGCCACGTTGGGCTCAGCACGGTCTTCAACAGCGTCTGCTCCCTCAGGATCAATGGTTATGAACTCGTTCTTAAGAGTATCATAGGTATATCCGTCCTTGATCTTGACATCGAAGCGGACCTTGATCCAGTGACCTCGGACATCTCTTCCACCGACGTTGGCGGCATTCTCGATGGTCACCGTCAGCTTCTGCTTCTCTACTCCGTTCTCGTCGACTGTGGTTATGCTTCTAAGCGCGTTGGTGCCAAGGCCCGTTACCGTATCCTCGCCGTTGGATGCTCCCCGTGCAAGGGCAACGGTTGCGTCTGAATTAGCCGCTATTGCCTTTCCATCCTTGTCGTTCTTTACCTTTTCATTATTGTTCGCTCCAAGATCCCATACGTACCAGTCTGCTCCGTCTCTGGTGGACGTGAACTGGAGGTAGGGCTCGAGAACATCTGTTATGACGACCTTCTTGGCATCCTTGGTGACGTATGCGTGGATGTCATATGTGAAAGTCTCATCGATGGTAATATCCTTATGGACAGCCTGATTTACATACTTCTCGATCTCAGGTTCATGATCCCCTTCCGTATTGGTTACGGTGTAGACTCTGTTTGCTCCTTCGCCTGTTGGAACGGCTGCTGATGCTGTCCATCCATCGGGAGTGCCTGTCTCCGTAACTTCAAAGGTTCCATTCTCGACTTCAAAGAAGTCTCTCGTTGCCTTTGCACCGGTACTGCTTACTTCAATGTCCTCTTCCTGATATCCGGCTGCTTCGCTTCCATATTTGACCTTGAAGTTGACCTTAAGACCATAGGGCCAATTTTCGCTTCCGTTAGCCCACTTCCACTTCTTCTCTACCTTGGTCTTGACCGTCTTGGGTTTGACCGTTACGGTGTTGGAAGTGTCTTTGTAGTCGGGCTTATGTCCGGCTTTGATCTCGTAGCTGGCCTTGTTGGGGATGCCATTGTGGCCGGCTCCCGCCTTTACCGGACTGTTGCCTGTGTTCGGCGCTGCTCTCTGATTGTCCTCAGGGCTGTCGTAGTCGTTCATGGCGCTTCCTGATATGTCGATGAACGCTCCTGCAGCCTCAAGTTCTTTGTAGGTTTTGTAGGTATCGGTATCGACGGCCGCCTTGAACTGGATCTTTATCCAGTGACCGCGGTAGTCGTTCGCAGGATTAATTGATACTGTCAGCTTGTTTGCTGCAGCAGTTCCCTTGTCTATAGCGCACTTGTCCGTGATGTCCGTAACAGTAAAGTCACCGACCTTGTCTCCCGCTTTAAGTGCCACCGTCTCCGTGACATTTCCATGATCCTGTTTCACTCCGCCCACATTGTAGACGACTTCGTGATTGTTTTCCGGACCAACATCAAGTACGGTAACGTCCTCATCGGAGAACTTCAGATACTTCTCGATCTCATCGGAAATGACAGCACTGTCCGCATCCTTGGTTATGTAGGCCAGGATATCGTAAGTGAATTCCTTGTCGATGGTTATGTCTTTGTGCACCGCCTGGTCTACGTACTTCTCGATCTCAGGCTTGGTGTTGGTAATGGTATACTCGGTGTTGCCGCTGTTGGCATCCACTGTCTTGGTGAACCCTGCAGGAACGTTCAACTCGTCAACAGAGTAGGTAATATCCTTTC
>CADBRY010000282.1 GCA_902797195.1 uncultured Eubacteriales bacterium | reverse complement strand
TTGCTTTTTTCTTAACTCTCTTTAGGAAGCTGTGTCCTGTGGGGTCGGTGTAGTTTACGGGATCGCCGGCGCAGTAGGTGTAGTAATTCAGAGTTGTAGGTTCTGACCCATCTCCTCTGTAAGTGTCCTGGGTGGTGAAGGATCCTGCTTCAGGATCGTAGAATCTGGCATTGTAGTAATATAGACCTGTTGATTCATCGAAGATCTGGCCTGTATAGCCTACTTCGTTATCGATCCCTTCACCTGATTGTTCTGTTATGTTGCCGTATTCGTCGTATTCATAGGCGATGGCTCTGTTTCCGCTATCGTCTATGATGCTTTTTGTGCTTCCCTGATCATCCTTGTTGAAGAGATACCACTTTTCAGAATCCCCGTTCACATTCCTTGCCGTAGATATGATGTTTCCTGCGGCTGTGAGAAGATTCATGGAAGAAATGGAGCCTTCTTTATCTCTCGTATAAAGTATGCTGTCTCCCTGATAGAAGTAGCTCTTTACTTCAATCTCTTCTGTCTCATCTTCTGTAAGCGGATTTATAGTAAGCCTGGTTTCTTCTTTTCTTATCCTCTGACCATCACCGTCATATCTGTTATTCTGGATAAGGGTCTTCTTGCCGTTTATCCTTTTCTCAAAGAGGCTCATCATATTCTCGGGAGTATATGACATGTTTATCTCTTCAACGCATGTCCCTTCACTTCCTGTAAGAAGCACCCCTTTATCAGAATATGTATAGATTTCCTCTCTCTCCTTTATTCTGTTACCGCTGTTATCATATGTGTAGTCTGTCTTTGATGTCAGCCTTCCTCCTGTGCTCTTTCTTTCTTCTTTGAGCTGATCCAGCCCGTTATACACATAACTTGTGGTTATCCCGTCTATCACAGATCCGGTCCTGTTTCCTACCGCATCATATGTGTAGCTGTTTTCCTTTATCTCACCGTCTTCATCATATCTGGCTTTCGTAAGCCTTCCGTTCACATCATAGGTGTAGGTGGCCACCTTCTCCTTTAGAGCATTTTCATCGTCATCTTGAAAGTATGCGCTTGCCGTAGTTTTCTTTGTGATCTTGCCATTTTTGTCGTATTCGTATGTCCTTACCGTATCAGAGCCTATATTCCATTAGGCGGTCTTCGCTTTAACGGTGTTTATTTGGCTTTATCTCCGTTGAGGAAAGCAATGGATTGTCATATTCCTCGTCTAACTCTTTAAGCATTTGATATGTAAGTTTTCTTTCCTCATCTATACGGCTTCTATCCGTATCCCAATACGGATTAACATACTCACCTCTTTCTTTCTTTTTTTTAACTCTTTTATAATATATCACCATTCCTGAAACACAAATGATCGCTAGGAAGAAAAACGCTCCACTATGAAGAAGCTTCCGCCTGAAGAAATACTTATATGAATCGTATAGTACTTCCCTCTTCCCTGAATTAGTCTCTCTTATAAGATACGGTGCATAATAATACTGATAAATTTCATCAGGCTTTTCATCCACATACATATAGTATGTTCCGTCATTTGACTCGCGCAGACTCTCATATGTATAGTCGCTTATATTGTCATCAGACACGATTTTATACAATGCTACAAATTCACCATCCTGCGTGATCTCCGTTGCATAGTCACTTCTGGCCTTGAACAACACTATATTCTCCCGATGAAATACAACACCGCACATTGTATCGGCTGAGTTACGAAAACGAAAAACGTTTATTAGATTCATGTCCTTATCATATATGCCTATTGTTGAATCCGCAAAGACAATGACTATTCTATCTGAAGACACATCGAATGAATTTATATCTTCCTTACCCGTTATTTCTCCGGAACTTATTTCTAATATATATTTTTTATTATCCTCATTTATCCTGCATTTTCTTATTATGTTATCATCACACATTAATTCCCAGAAAGATTTTGTTTCTGCATCCACAATTGTAGCTGTCATAAGATAAACGGTAATAACTATTACAAGCACAATGTAGTATTTTCTCATTTTGTCACCATATTAATAATTTTTTCAATTTAATCCTGTCCTCTGAAACTGTTGTATGACTAATATTCAACTGATAGGCAAAAGGTGCTCCAAGACCAACACCTATATTAAATACCACGCCATCATGAGCTGTTATTTTCTGATCGTCATCATACAGTTTTTCTATTTCCCCTGAGATTGAAACTCCTTTTACTGAGCCTCCAACCACAGTACTTGCAGATAGCCCTCTCAGATCGCCTAAATCATCTGTATCATAAAATGCACTGCTATTTCCAATTGTAATATTTTGGGCAACACCAACTGATCCCGTAACTGTTGCAATGGAGGCTATTTCTCCTTTACTGGATACTGCATATCCTACATTAGCGCCGGCTCCCCCGATGGCAATCCCCGAAATATATGACCACTATGTGACCTCGATCTTTTCTCCGGAATATCTTTCCGCTTCGAGAAGCTGCCCCATCATTTCAAGTGTAAATAATTTTTCTTAAGGGTGCCGTTGACATTTTACACGTCTGAAAACCCTGAAAATCGTTGCTTTTGCGGGCATTTTCAAGACCAAAATGTAAACAGATAATTATATTCATCTCGTTGACACTGTTTTTGCTGTTTTTTATGTCAATGCCACAAGATAAAAAAATTATTTACATTTTGAGGGGGTTTTTCTGTTGTCAGAGCATGTAAAGGCAACGGTTTTGTGTCAACAAGCTCCTCGAAAGCAGATGTTTACACTGGAACAGCTGTGAGGCAGCCATCCGCCAATCATTTCACTATGTCATGGGCCAACATGCTCAGGATCAGTCTTTTTTATGCTAAACCCCAGGGTATCATCATATATAAACTTGCCTTTCTTCAGCCCATATGGCACTGAGATAAAAAATATTAAAATGGCAAACAGCTTGCAACACCCATGTGCAAGAATCAGCTTGTAATTATTATGTTCGCTTTCTATTTCAATTC
>CADBRY010000281.1 GCA_902797195.1 uncultured Eubacteriales bacterium | reverse complement strand
CGCCACAGCTATGATGGCAATAATTATTTTTCCCTTAGAATTGCCGGTTCGCTTGTCTGAAGTGACGGGTTTGCTTAGATTGACTGTATTATCTAAAACGACTGTATCATCCGTAGTGACTGCCTTTACTTCAGAGTCGTTTATCGTGGCAGGTTTGATCGTCACGGTTGTATCTTTATCGGCGGTCTGACATGTGTTTATTCCATTTGTCTCAAAGACCTTGCTATAGAATTCATCTTCATTAGCATAACGATGTTTATAAATGGCTTGAAGTCGGTTCAGGCGCATCTGCATTCCTCTCGGCAGCTCAACATCCTCTCCGTAGATCAGAAGGCGCTCTTTTTCCAGGTCCCTTGCAAAGCTCAATTCATCCCGGCAGTTCTGGGAATGTAAGAAATTTTCCGTTATAAAGGCAACGAAAAACGAACACCCTTCTATGTGGCTCGCAATATTATCATCCCATTCCGTTCCCGGATCGATCCCTTCGTCAAACCATACGTTGAAGCCTTCGGCCTGAAGTCGTTCGATAAAGGACAGAACCTCTTCAATATCTTTGTGCGCATAGCTTATGAAAATATAGTTGTCATTGCCTTTGTATGGTTTTGCAGCCATTCCAATTCACCTCCATCTAGTAGTATACAATAAAGAAACAAGGTTTGTAAAAATATCCCTTAGTGTGACCATTGCCTTGATATAATAAAACAACCCAACAACCATCAATAAACAGGGGGAAGAAAATGAGCAAGAAAGTTTATGACAAAACCAAGGTAAGCATGTTCCCTGATGATTTCAAGATGGAGCTGCCTGATGGATATCGCATAGACATCGAGTATGACGACGATTTCAACGAAGTGCCTCATCTTCGGGGAGGCTTCTACATCAACGACGAGGGCGAAGAGGATTTCGACTTCACATGCGGCTTTCTGATTTTGAACAGCAATGTTGAAGACAGGGATGAAATGGTGAAGCAGGGCAAGCTGAAAGAAACCTTTGTCCCGGGTCTGATGCTTGAGCAGGTCGCAAAAAGCGTAATGGAAAGCCAGGAGCAGAATCTTGGCCCCGGCACCAGATACAATCTATATAACTCCTATCCGGCCGCCACAATAATGAAGTTCAATAATTCCGTTTCATTTCTGGGTATTCCACTGGATGTGTACGTCTTAATGTGCTGGATCGAGATAAGGGAGGATATGGCCTTCGGAATAAATACAACTTTTACCGGGGACTATGCTGAAAGTGGACAGTTCTATGCCAATCTGATCGATGTTTTGAAGTCCGTGAGAGTTAAGGGAAAGGCAATAGATCTGGGCAGTCTTACTCCCGATGAGCTCAAGAGTGCTCTCGATACAGGTGAAGGTGAAAACGGGGAAGGCTTTGACTTGCTCGGTGGAATGGTTGATTCTGCGGGCTTTGATTTCGATGATATATTAAACCCGACAGACGCGGTCAGATTCGATGACAACGATGAGAGAAAGGTGATCGTAGACGACAAATGGTCTTTTGTGCTCCCCGAAGGATTGGAACTTTATTTTGACTCGGATCACGTGGGGATTATGGGAGAAGACACCACAGCAAACTACGTTATAAAAGGTGCAAATCACAACGGCAGGTATATGTTCGATTTCGAGCTATACGAGAGAACGGACATCGGAATCGGTTCGGATACAGACGTGATCGGCTGCAGATACGATAATGCGGTTTCTACCGGCGATGCCCAGCAGAAAATCATCATCGATGGAGATGACTTGTACGTGGACATTGTTGGAAAGCCAATAATCATTTTCAGGCAAATGGTATCGGTACGTGTGCGTGGAGAGAATATTCGTCCCTGGGATTTTGCGATGGGACTTGATGGAAACGATGAGGAACTCGCAGCCAACTGGGATGAAGTAAAGAACCTGTATGTTAAGCTTGCTGAGTCAATTAAGCTGATTGATTCCGGAAATAAGGGTGGGAAAGGCAACGAACAGAAGAAAAAAGCAAAGAAAAAGAAAGAGACATCTGATCCGAACTTTGTGGTGGTTGACGGGGTTCTCAGAAGATATATTGGAAAGGATCCGGACATCGTCATACCGGCCGGAATCAAGGAAATCGCGGATTCTTCTTTCTCGGGTCGCTCGGACATAAGGTATGTTGTTGTCCCCGATGGTGTGAAGCGGATAGGAAACCGCAGCTTCGAAAACTGCACCAATATGGAAAGAATAGATCTTCCGGACAGTGTGGAAGAAATCGGTTCCTTCACATTCAAGAACTGCGATAGATTTAAACAGGCAGTGATCCCCGAAGGAGTGACGAAAATAGGTGTGTTGGCTTTCTCAGACTGCGATAATCTTGAGCATCTGTTCATCCCCAAGACCGTTACGGATATTGAGATCGACTTCATGAATCAGCACCCCTTTACGGGTAGCAAAAAAATAACGATTCTTACTCCCGCAGGATCATATGCCCAGCAGTTTGCGGCAGAACAGGGGATCCCCTATGAAAACGCCGGAGAAGTAAAACCCAAGAAAAGCGATGGGAAAGAAAAGAAGAGTCTGAAGAGAAAAATATCCTATAGGGAAAATGAGATCAAGAAGCTTTCCGCCGAACTGGAGGAGCTGGAAGCCATAGGAGACGACAAAGAGAAGAAAGCTGAATATATCGAAGGGATCCTGAAGGACAGTTATTACAAATCTCCGGGGCTCCATCCGGCCGACTGGTCCCTGGAACCTGAAATAGAGGAGGTTTCAAAGGAGACAGATAAGGAATTCAGACGACTGAAAAAGGAGTATGAAAGCGAAACCGGAGAGATTTTTGATGTATTGGAAACTGAAGTATATACCTCCCTGTTTGACCCTGAAGTTGAATTACAAGTGGGTAAACTCAAAAGGATTGTAAAAAAATACATCAAGGATCTGACACGGGTGCTTGGTCACCTGAATGACAGCACGAATTATTTTGAAGAAAGGGGAATACCGGCTTCCGCCTTAAAAAAACTGATAGACATCATGGAGGCCATACACGAAGAAGGGAGAAAAATAGAAACAAAACTGAATGATGTTCCTATGGTTTATGAATATATGCCATTTGAATATGAGACAATGAAGAAATAGCCAGGAGAAAAGAAGAACCGCAGAAAAGACTAGCTACCCTGCGTCATAAACTGACTGAAATAAGGAAACGCAAGGAAGAAAAAATAAGGGAAAAACGCGAATTGCAGGAGACATTGGAGCAGACCATTGCCATTGCCTTTGGAAAAAAGAGACAGCTGATTTCCGCGTCAACTATCTTGTGAACAACCATCCCGATATAATCCGGGGAATAACCGGGCAGATAAGCGAAAAGCGAAGCAGATTGGAAAAACTTACGAGAGAACTGGAACAATTTACAGAAGAACTAAAGAAAATGAACGCCTGAAAATGGTATAATTCACAGAGTGGTACAAACAACGTACAAGTGGAGGGTTATCATGAATGAGAATGAGAAGAAGGATGGAGTATTACACTGCGACTCCTGCGGAGCTGTGTATACTGAGGATTATGAATTCTGTCCCGAATGCGGTGCAAAACTTGTAAAACCGCCCACTGCTGATGACACGGGAAATGTGGAGGCGGCCCCTGATGAAACATCAACACCTGACGAGGCTTCAGCCTCGCCTGCCGATGAAAAGAAAAAAGGGGGTTTGTCAAAAAAGGTATGGGCTGTCATCGGGGCAATCGCTCTTGCCGCAATTATTGTCATAGTCGTCCTTGCGAATATTATGACAGAAAGACCTTTGGTTCTGAATTCTGGCGAGGAAATTGACATTTACGTTGGGGATAAAAAAGGCATAACAATTGAAGGTGAGGGCCTTGAAAAAAACGATTATCAAATGACTCTTTGGAGCACAGATAATGAAAAAGTCCTCAAAGTAAACAATGGTGAAATAGAAGCCTTTTATGACAGCTCATCCTTTAATGCTATTGACGAAGATGCAGGTTCAGATGAAGCCACAGATGTGTGTTCATGCACAACGTATGTAAGAGCCAGTATCGAAAAAGGGATCAGAAAATGGGGAGGCAGCGCTAAAGTCAACATATCCATTGAACCCGTAGAGCTGAAAGATGGAAAAATTATAAAGAAACCTGCAGATTCACAGGACAGCTATCTTGAGGTAACTTCAATGGACGACTACGATACCTATATCTACCTGAAGAGCAAAACGAAAGAGTCAAATGATATGTCCTTCACCATTAAACGGGGAAGTACGACCAGGGTAGATGTTCCGATGGATGAATACGAAATGTACTGGGCTGTTGGAACGACCTGGTATGGTAGTGAGTTCCTCTTTGGACCGGGTACCGAATATCAGAAGTCAGCGGAAGATTGGGATTTTAGAGAATACTCATGGTCGTTTAAGATGAACGTTCAGGATGGAAATGTTGGAAGCGAATATTTGGATGAAGATGAGTTTCCGGAGTTATAGAAAGGACAGGTGACAAGTATGAATTATTGCCCTAAATGCGGTTATGAAGTAAAGGACATGAAGTTCTGCCCTAAGTGCGGATTTGATGTGACAGGAGAGAGTGCAAAGCCAACGGAAGTGGTGGAAATAAACGAGAGGGATTTAAGCGAGCCGATCCAGGGGATCCCTGTTGATGATATGGACCATACAGCAGGTGCCGATTACACGGCAGGTACCGATCAAGCTGCCGACGCCACGGGTGCAGAAGACCTGCGGGCTGCCCTCATCGGCAAGAAAACGGAGCACTACATGCCAATATTCGAAGAGCTCGACAGAGTTGCCGAACTTGGCAAAGGTAAAGGCACCCACTGGAACTGGTGCGCATTTTTCTTTGCCCCCTACTGGTTTGCCTACCGGAAGATGTACGGCTGGTCAGCATTTACTATGTTCGCACCTGCGGCAGCAGGATTCTTGATCGGGATAATTATTTCGATCGTTGGTGATATTCCGGAGTCGGCCTATGAGCTTGTGGGCAGAGCTATAGGTCTCTGCTTTGGTATTTTCTTTGGGATATATGGAAACAGCATGTACAAAAAAAGAATCGACAAGCTGGCGGCGGAAGCCCCCCGTTACCCGGCCCAGAGGGAAGAGTACATCAGGAAAAAGGGCGGTGTCAGCGTCGTGGCAATGATTTTGGCTATCATTATTTATGTAGGTTTCAACGTCTTGATCACAATACCTGAGTTATAATGGATGATCGATGCATAAGGCAGTAAAGAGCAGCAAAAGTGCATTCGTATTTTTCGGCAAAAGCGCCTTTGTTTTTCTACTCATCCCAAAACCTTCAACGGACACCTTGGTGGTCCTAAGCAAAGCTCTGGATATGGAAATCATTGAACTCCTCGTCATAGACGGGGAGTTTGATTATTATCAAAACAATTCACTTCGAATACAACCGCCGGTTCAATGACTTGATCGCAAATATATAGTAATATGTAAGAAGATAGTTGGAGTTCTATTACAAATAATACGTTTAGGTAGGCAGAGGAGGATACGAAGAAATGGCAAAAGCGCTTAATCTAAGGAGTTTGTCTTTGGTCTTTGTTTTCGCACTGACCATTTTCATTGGTGTGTTGCCGGCGATGACGCAGGACGTGCATGCGGCAGATGATCAGGGCTATTATCAAAATATAATGTGGTCATATGATTCCAGCACAAAAGTCTTTCATATAAGTGGCCATGGTGAAATGCCGGATTTTAACTATAATGCTCCTTGGTATAACAAAACATACAGAGAAGAAATTGAAACCATTGACATCGGACAGAGCATTACAAGTATTGGAAAGAGCGCATTCTATGGGTTCAGTGGAGCTACAGATGTCCGAATTGAAGAAGGTATTACAAGTGTCGGATCAGGAGCCTTTTTCGGCTGCGAATCGCTAAGAGTGGTTTATATTCCTGAAAGTGTTAATTATATTGGACCAGACGCCTTTGCAGGTTGTGATGCTCTGAAAACCGTATACTTTCATCCCGCATCTGAGGGTAAGACATTGACCTTTGGAGAAGGCGATGGATTGCCTTTTCAAAATGGACAAACTGCAGCATATGGATTGGGCAGCACAAGGCTTTTCAAGGACTCAAAGGAACTAAAGGCAAAGGAATCATTAGCAGATCTCACAGGAACATACACATGGAAGGAACTTCCTCTCGTAACCGTATATATTGATGTGGGTAAGGGGCATGAGAATTTGTTCACGGCTGATAGGCTGAATGATTTCCGTTTATATATTTCAGCAGAGTCAGCAACTATCGAAGAAAACATAATCAAGATGGAAGGTGTGTATCCGGCATATTCAGAGGGATCCCTGCGTGGGACGATACATTCTTATTTGAGATCATTCATTAGACCGGGCTACAAAGACAACGGCGAGCGTTATATGAATATTGGATTTATGCCACTGGAAGATCAATCATCACCATACGATCTGGAAGAATACGAAATTTACAACAGCGGGCGATACGATACTTTGGTCAGTGACGATCTAAAATACTATCTGCTTTGGTCAAAGCCCTATGCGAAACTCGAGCTCCGGAACGAAGATCTGTTTTGTGGAGATGAATCATCCAAGGCAGTCCCGGAAGTGCCTGATGGTATGACGATGGATCCTGAAAAATCATCTTGGATGAATGAAGGGAACGAAAATGTGGAGTGCTTTGAAGGAGGTAAGGAGTATACCTTTAAGGGGAAAATATATATGAGCCCAAATGGAGATCTTTGGAGAAACTATCTTGACCCTGACAACTTCACTCTTACAGTTGATGGCGGCAAGGATGTGGAATACGAGATCGATGGCAACTGGATCAACTTCTCATTCAAGGCTACCGCAGAACATGAATACGGCGCATGGAAAAGGCTGAATACAACCCAGCACCAAAGAGTCTGCGCCAACGATAAGACCCATGTTCAGAGGGCAAACCATACATGGGACAAGGGTAAGGTAACCAAGAAGGCCACTCAGAATCAGACAGGTATCAAAACTTACACCTGCACAGTTTGCAAAGCGACCAGGACAGAAACGATTCCGAAACCAAAAGCAAAACCTAAAGCCTCTGCCACAAAGATCGGCGGCACCCTTCTTGTAAAAATGACTGCCAAAGGTGATAGGGGTCTTACCATTGGCTGGACGAAAGTTACCGGAGTTGCCGGCTACGATATCTACTCTGCAGAGTGTGACAGCAATAACAAGAGGACTACAAGCAAACTGATAAAGACGATCAAAGGAAACAAGACCTTCAGTTTGACCAGGGCGGGTCTGAAAAAGAACAAATCATATAAAGCTTATGTCAAGGCATTTATATACAAGAACGGCAAGAAGCACTATGTCAAAATGAGTCCGCTTGTACACGCTTACACCGGAAATGGGACAGCAAACTATACTAACGCTAAATCTATAGTGGTAAACACGACCAGCATCATACTTAAGCCGGGCAAAACCTTCCAGGTCAAAGGAAAGGTCAACAGAGTCATCAACAGCAAGAAGCTTATGAGCGCCGGCCATGCACCGACCTTAAGATATACCACATCAAACACCAAGATCGCGACCGTAAACAGCAATGGCAAGATCACAGCCAAAGGCAAGGGAACGTGCTTCATCTATCTCTATGCTCACAACGGCGTATCTAAACAAGTCAAGGTAACCGTCAAGTAACAAGCGCCATTGCGTAAAGACGTAAAAAAATGATCATTATTGAAACGAAAAGCCGGAGGACAAACACTTGCCCTCCGGCTTATTGTCATAAAGCTCGTCTATCACTTTCCCCAGGATCATTACTATATGTTATCTGTAACAAATCATCCCGAAGATGTTATAATTTTAAATGTAGTAACAGAAAGGTAAGGTGACTACTATGAATCATTACCCCAAATGCGGCTCCGATTTATCGGCAGAAGATGCAAAGGCAACGGAAGCTGCAGAAGACATCCGTCCTGCCCTGATCGGCAAGAAAGCGGAACACTACATTTTTATTTTCGATGAGATCGACAGAGCTGCTGAGATTAAAAAGGGAAAAGGAGTGCACTGGAACTGGTGCGCGTTGTTCTTTGCACCCTACTGGTTCGCCTACCGAAAGATGTACGGCTGGTCAGCATTTACTATGTTCGTACCTGCGGCAGCAGGATTCTTGCTCGGGATAATTATTTCCTTTGTTGGTGATATTCCGGAGTCGGCCTATGAGCATGTGGGCAGAGCTATAGGTATCGGTTTTCGTATTTTCTTTGGGATATATGGAAACAGCATGTACAAAAAAAGGATCGACAAGCTGGCGGCGGAAGCCCCCCGTTACCCGGCCCAGAGGGAAGAGTACATCAGGAAAAAGGGCGG
>CADBRY010000280.1 GCA_902797195.1 uncultured Eubacteriales bacterium | reverse complement strand
TGCTGTCATGATCATGATTGCTGCTGTAAGAACGATAAGGAATCTTTTTTCTTTGTGCGTGCTTTTCATCTTCCAATACCTTCTTTCTATAAGCTGTCAATTCCCCATTCCGTCACGATTATATCACCCTTCAGTTACATTACGGTTAAGCATACCTAATGGGTCAACCACTAATGGGGTCAACTTAAAACTTTTAAAAAAACACGTCTCTCATTTTCAAAAAATAAATGCAGCCGGAAGAGTAAGTTCTCTACCGACCGCACTGTTTCAAATTCATCCTCTTTGCCGCCTTCGGTGATGTATTTGTCTCGCCGATGTCCCTATCCTTTGTGGTGGAAAAGTACTATATAGGTTCCGTCGCCTTTCGTCAGCAAGGCAGTTACAGACGAGTCAGTGTGATGAGCCGTACCGAACATTGAATATCCTTGCTTTTCAAAGTATTCGAGCCCCTCATCATAGTTATCTACATTGGCACGCATGCCGAGGAACCCCTCCTTAAATGAGTCTGCCGGAAAATATGAACATACAAGGTCGATGCGTCTTCCCTGTTCATTTTCAAGCACCGCGTAATCCAGATTCTCGATATCCGGTCTGTGTTTCACCGTGTAGCCAAGATCTTCGGAATAGCGTTTGGCCTCTCCTTCCACGTCTTCTGTGTAAAAAATCGGGTAGTAGTCTGTCACCTTCATGGTTTTATTTCCTTTCTTCTCTTCCTTCGTTTCTAGATACACATCGGAAGCTATTATTCTTGCCCTCTTTTTTTTGCTATGTGCAAAATTATAATTGTTAACAGCCTGTTTGTAAAGGATTCCGTCGGTCCAGAGAGCGCCGATCGCCCTCCTCTGGGCTCTTGGCATCCGCCCACGGATCACGTCCGCCTTTCAGCTGCCAACGCCGGCCTTATGTGGGGCCGGTTGGAAGCGGCGTTCTCCTGGTGGATAGATCTAAAACAATTATCGTTTCTTCATGATGTATATTTGTGCTGTCCGCATTTCGGGGTACAGTCCACTTCCTTCGTGTGAAAGAATGGATACTACAAAGGCAACTCCTTCACCAATTCCACCCCGATATGTGAAAGAACAGATCCCACAAAGGCAATTCTTTCACAAATTCCACTCCGGCGTGTGAAAGAACAGATCCCACAAAGGCAATTCTTTCACCAAGAACCGTGCTGTGGCGGTTGAGAGGCGTGTGATTGGTGCTGATAGACACAAATAAAACAAAGCGCTGCTCAACCGCGGCCCCTGCGAAAGGCCAGCGGAAGAGCAGCGGAGCTGTTTAGGCTTGTAGCAGTCGCGCCCGGCTTGCACCATCGGAATATGGAAGAGCGGGGCATGCAAAGGCAATTCTTCCAAAGATTTCTCCTCTGTGTTTGGAAGAGCGGGGCATTCAAGGGCAATTCTTCCAAAGATTTCTCCCCAGCGTTTGGAAGAACGAGGTGCTCAAGGGCAGTTCTTCCAAAGATTTCTCCTCTGCGTTTGGAAGACCGAGGTACTCAAGGGCAATTCTTCCAAAGATTTCTCCTCTGTGTTTGGAAGAGCGGAGCATGCAAAGGCAATTCTTCCAAAGATTTCTCCCCAGCGTTTGGAAGACCGAGGTGCTCAAAGGCAGTTCTTCCAAAGATTTCTCCCCAGCGTTTGGAAGCGCGGGGCATGCAAAGGCAATTCTTCCAAAGATTTCTCCCCAGCGTTTGGAAGACCGAGGTGCTCAAGGGCAGTTCTTCCAAAGATTTCTCCTCTGCGTTTGGAAGAACGAGGCGCTCTAGGGCAAATATCCGTTGATTTTGCATATGCGTTATTTCTCAGTTTGTTCTAAGTTGTTGAGACGTTTCGCGTCACAGGCGATCTGGAATATCAGAAGCGTAACGTTTACACCTGTGACAATGTAGTCAAGAATGACTCCGCAGGCAGTCGCCAGAATTATCGCTTCTGAGGGGATGCCAAGCCCGGAAAACAAAATAGTGTAGCAAAGAATATCCGCTCCGGGAATCGGCGCCATAGCGATTGCGATCATTGTAGCGATCACTACTGTCATAACAAACCATGGCACATTCACCGCTATCTGATACGTTTCCGCAAATGTGCATACGAGGATTGTAAAATAAGCCACACTTGCCGGCTTATAGATCACCGAGCCCAGAGGATACACAAAAGATGCAAAGTGTTTGTTCACTCCAAGCTTACGCTCGCATGTTTCCATGCCGATCTGAAAAGCGGACAGGCTCGATGCGGATGTAAAGGCAACCAAAAATGCGGGCAGTATTTTATTGATCAACTGCATTGGCGGACATTTCAGGCGAGCGGAAGATATGAGCAATATCACTACAGAGATGATAACCATCATAGCAGCAACTAATATCAGCGGCTTTATTGCGGTCAAAAGAGTACGCGTCCTCCCCGACCATATCATTTCAAGGAGCATACAGAAAACAAATAACGGAACCATAGTGCATACCGATGAAACGATTTGTTGAAGCATAAAAGCAGAGTCGGTTACGAGACCTCTGATATTGTTTCCCCTCTCACCCATGGCAAGAATCCCGCATCCGATGATCACTGCAATGATAATGATCTGAAAAGTATTTCCTGTCTTAAAAGGATCTATGATGTTCGTAGGGAACATGTCAAAGAACATCTGGCTGATCTGATCGAAAACTGAAGCCTGCCCCTTTCCCCTTGATGAATAATCCAGATCTACAAATGGAATAGTGACCAGGACGGAGGCCAGACTTATTGCAGCTGAGATAACAATAAACCGGGCTATAACTGACTTCCCGGTCTTTCCTAGAGATTCAGTATCTCCCATTCCTAACATACCGCTGCATATTGTCAGACAGATCATGATCCCGGCAAAGGTGCCCAGGAGTCCCAGAAAGCAGTTTGAAATTGGAGACAGCACTGACTCACCTATGGCAAGCCGTATGTCTTCCGGAAGTGCATTCCCCGCCAGACCCGCAATCACAGCGGCAGATACAGCCAGTATAATGTAAAACATCATACTGCGCTTTTGCTTGTCTGAAAGAAGGATCGAAACTGTATTTAGCTTTCCCTTACAGTTCCATTCAGGTGCCAATTCCAGAGAACGGATCAAATAATCAGACAGCGGGTTTTCACTGTCATTGACAGGGTTGAATGGATCCCCTTCATAGCGCAGTCTGAACATATGCCGACCGAATTGCTTTCCGATCCCGACGCTTATCCTTTTGTCTTTTCCATAGTGCTCTATAATATTCAGGAGAACTTCTTCCGCAGTCAATCGGATTCGCTGGATGTTTCTGCTCTCTGCACCAAGCCCGTTCAAATATGTTTGAACGTCTGCGGAAATCTCGTCAACTGCGTCTTCATTCAATATTTCTTCCTTGTACTTCATGATCTCACCTGGTCGATAACAGCAATATTGTCTGATTATATTCTACTGCATCGATCAATAGCACTCAAAAGAGTTTTGGAAGCGTAACAAGCTGTGTACAGCATCGGGTTTTAGTAGGAAACTCTTAATAGGAAATCCTGGGGAATGACCCGTCCACTCCGGCCATCTTTATATTATAGTGTTTGACAAAATAGCCTAATTTGACCTTATCTTCGTTGAACACTTTGTTGCCTTTATTTGCGTAGAATGTCCAGGAAGCCATGGTCATATTGAGCCGGGAACAATGATTGTAAACCGCCTTGCTTATTCCGGTCTTTTTGATACTCACATATCTGATACCGCTCCTGTATGCTTTGTCTATATCACTGTGGATATTCCCGGTGGTAATAAGATAGATCCTTTTGGGTGCTATTTTATATTTGCTTACTGAGTATTTATACGCTATGCTCATCTCTCTCACATTAAAGCTTTGTATATATGCGGATTTTAACAATCCCTTTTGATACAGCAGGTCGACCGATCTTCTTACCGCTGCCGGTGACATGTTTTCATCCTTGTATTCCACTATGGGAACCATTTTATACTTCCTGCATATGTCCAGATATTCGCCAAAAAAGGTTATATCGGGGAACTTACTTCTCATTTGATTGGCGGTCAGCTTTCTGACTCTGGTGCTGTTATTATAGATCCGCTTAAAATTATCATCGTGATGTATCACAATATCAAAGGATCCTGTCCTGGTATGCTTGGTCTCATATATGTCGCATTCAGCTCCCCAAAAGCGCCTTTGCCCTGCCGCAATAAATGCGGCTTTCGTATTCTCTCTTATCCTGCTGTTGTGGTAGCCTCTATGGGCAACGTATTTCAAAGTCGTCTTTACCGTAACGGTTATTGTTTTCGTAACAGGTTTATACTTGGAGTTTCCCGCCTGGGATATGGTAATGGTGGTTTTGCCTCTGCGAAGGCCCTTTATATTGCCGTTTTTATCTATGGAAGCTGTCTTTGGGTTGGCGGATCTGTAGGTCAACTTCAAATTGCTGGATGCTTTTGCCCCCAGTTTTACAACGCTTCCTTCTTCAATTGTTTTATTGCCTGCCGTTATGCTCTGACTTTTCTTTGTTGCGGCATGGACCGAAAACCCTTCTTCCGTATAAGAAAACACCGTAAATGCCATCACGGTAATTATCATTATCAGGCTTACTCTTCGAAATGCTTTCATACCTTACCCTCCCCGGATAGTTTTATTGTTTTTTCTCTCTGCGTGCAAGGACGATGGCAGCGGCGATCAGAATACTTTATTCTAATATTATACCAGTTAACAAAAGAAGTTTGGATAAGTCAGTAAAATAAGTTCGGATATTGAATCACCGGATAAGTTTTCGATATAATGGGTTCAGTACAGGCAGCCCTGTGAAAGGACGAACAGTAACTGATGGGAGGATCTTATGAATCTGTTTGGAGGATTTGTTGAAATAACCGGGATCTCATTTCAGCTTTTCGCTGTCTTTGCAGTAATATTTGTCGGCTACCTGATCGGAAAAATTGAGATCAAAGGAATCAGTCTTGGCACCGCCGGAGTTTTTATTGCCGCCCTTCTCTTTGGCGCCCTGTTCAGTTCTTCGATCCATCACACCATGACCCTCCACGGTGACGATCTTACCTCAACCGCCTTCATGATCATTGAAAACACCGGTCTGATCCTGTTCGTGGGATCGGTAGGGCTGCTGGCCGGCCCCGGGTTCTTCAGAAACCTGAAAAAGAATCTCAAATCATACATATTCATCGGATTTATCATCACCTTAGTCGGTGCACTTACCTCCCTGGCCTGTTTCTACGCAGGGCAGCATATTATACAGATCCCTGCTGAAGCGACTGACCTGGGGATCACCAAAAGTCAGTATATCATCTCCATGATCACGGGTATCATGTCAGGCTCTCTGACATCCACCCCTGCCTTCTCTGCGTCCCAGGCTACAGCTTCCACTCTGGTTCCTCCGGATGCAGCTGATTTCATCCAGGATGTGATCACCACAGGACATGCCATCGCCTATATATTTGGCGTCGTCGGTGTCGTCCTTTTCGTACAGATCGTCCCCAGATTGGTGAAAGCGGATATGGAAAAAGAACGGGCACTGATCGCCACCGAGCATCTCAATCAGGATGGGAGTGAGGCTGAAGCTCCGGATGTAAAGGCAACCGATACTTCCGATGTAAAGACAACCAAAAAGAAGTATTTCCAGATCGATGATTATGGACTGGCAGCGTTCGGGCTGATCGTAGTCATCGGCATATTCATCGGAATGATCAAGATACCCCTTTCTTCTCAGGGACTGTCAGGATCGACTTTCAGTCTTACCACAACGGGAGGAGTTTTGATATCGGGACTGGTTTTCGCCCACTTCGGACACATCGGTCCTATAAGCATAAATATGGATCAACGGGTATTGGAAGTCCTTCGTGAGCTTGGCCTTATATTCTTCCTGATAGGAGCAGGCATACCGGGAGGTTCTTCCTTTGTGAAGTTCTTCCATCCAGTCTACTTCCTCTTCGGCGTGATCATCACCGTCCTTCCTATGATAGTGGGCTACTATATTGCAAAGAAGCTCCTGAAACTTCCTCTCCTTAATTCACTTGGATCAATAACCGGCGGCATGACATCCACCCCGGCCCTGGGCGCATTGATCAGAATAGCTAAGACGGATGATGTTGCAGCATCCTATGCAGCCACTTATCCCTTTGCTCTCGTCTGTGTCGTGTTGGCCTCACAGATCCTGATCCTATTCGTAGGATGAGGAACAGATGGGTCTCCTTTTCGCGGGATGAGGAAACAGATGGGGCTCCTCCTCGCGGGATGAGGAAACAGATGGGACTCCTCCTCCAACGTCGATTGTGTAAAAATCAGCGAAAATCAAAAAATCGCACAAAATCATTGTGCGAAAATGCCTCGATTCGATAATAATTACACAATTTTTTAAGACTGACAGGCCATTTTCTCAAGGATTTCCCATGTTTTAAGGGTTTTACTGGAATATTTTTCCATTTCTTTGTGTAAAATCAACGTTTTTTTGCCAATTCGGGACAATGTCTTCGCGCCTGCGTGCCTTCCGTGTGAAAACTATCATTATAACTGCAAGCACAATGTCTGTAATTGCCAGTATAAGCGGCACAACAACCAGATTATCGTTGATAGCCATGAATTCTTCGGTCAGTGAAAAATCGTACATACCATGTATCAGAAAGGCGATCGCAAAGCCAATCAATTTGGCGATCTTATTTCCTGTTTTCAGTCCCTTTCCATAGAAATAACCGACTAAGAATCCGTAGCTGACATGGGGAACGCATATGCCTCGAACCAGCACGACCGGGACGCTTGCCCCTATGGCATATATAACAGATTCCAACATTCCAAAGCCTATTCCCACGACAGTTAATCAGACTCCTGCGACATATCATACACAAACACTTCGTGTATTTCTTCGGTATAACCCTCATAAAATCCTGTGGGCATTCC
>CADBRY010000279.1 GCA_902797195.1 uncultured Eubacteriales bacterium | reverse complement strand
TTGAGGGGAGTATCTCCAAATTCTTTTTCCGCCTCTTCAAGGAGTTCTCTCACCTTGTCGAAGACATTTGACATATGCCGCTCATAGCGGCTGTAGACTATCTGATCCTTGTCATCCAGAAAAACAAGTTTTACAGTAGTCGATCCTACATCGATTCCTAATCTCATTAATTCACCCTATCCCTTAAACAACTATATGTTGTTATCCGTTTCCACATTTGATCTCTATATATATATGTAGAAAATATAGATTTTATACGCAACATATTCTATAATAATCTCATACTTAATGCAATGTTATTTTCACCCGTTACCATCAGGAAAAATGTACTCAAAACCCTCTTTTAAAGCAATATACAGATTTCTGGACCATTTTAATCCAGTAAACTTTGACTGCGGCACTCTCTGCGGCGCCATCTGTTGCCTTTGCAGCACGGAATCCGACGAGAATACGCCCTCTTCAGACAGTGACGAAAACGCTGATTATTCCATGGGTCTTTACCTGATGCCCGGGGAAGAATCCGTCTATACGGGAAATGAAGACTGGATAAACTGGGGCTCCATAGATGCGGAAGAATACGAATTCCCGGAGAGCTGGACCGGCCGCGTCCCCTTTTTCCAGTGCAACAATGCGCCCCATTGCCCCAGAAAAAAAAGGCCCCTTCAGTGCAGGACCTTTCCTTTGGCGCCTCATATTGACGAGGACGGCATACTCTCTGTTATCTATCATCGTGACCCCCTGCCCTATGAATGCCCCCTGATCACAAACAGAGAGACTTATCCTTTGAACGGGGATTTTGTAAAGGCAACCTGGCTTGTGTGGTCACATCTCATACGGGATCCTCTAATTCTCGATCTGGTTGAAATGGACTCACAGATCAGGATCCATGAGGGCTGGCCTGTGGACATCCTCTACCCCGCCGCCCTTGACTAAAAGGGCTCGTCCGGTGCGATGCCAAGTCTCTTATACTCTTTTTTGTACATGTATCTCAATACGATTATGAAATAGGCTGTTCCGATGATCTCTGCCAGAGGGAAGGAATACCATACCATCTGAAGGCCGAAGAATCTGGCGAAGATGAACGCCATTGGTATGATGCCTATCAGCTGTCTGATAAGTGATCCCCACAGGCTCAGGAATCCGTGACCCGTTGCCTGGAATATGGACGATGACATTATGCCAAAGGATGCGGGCAAAAAACACAGACTGATGGCTCTGAATGCGGGGACGCCGATCTGGAACATTTCCTCATTGCCTCCCGAATTGAAGAGACTGATGAGCTGATGGGGAAAGAGCTGAAAAACTATCACTCCTATGAGCATGAGGCAGAACGCAAGTCCGAATCCTTTCTTGAAGGTCTCCATGAGTCGCTTCCTGTTTTTCGCTCCGTAGTTATATCCCATTATGGGCAGCACCCCTTGGTTGAGTCCGAACACCGGCATGAATATGAATGACTGGAGCCTTCCGTATATACCCATTACCGCAACCGCGGTTTCCGTGAATCCTCCCAGTATCATATTCATGCAGAACTGGAGTATGGATCCTATGCCCTGCATGATGATGGCAGGAGCGCCCACAGCATATATGTCTTTCACTATAGCCCCGTCCCATTTCAATCCTTTGAGCTTTACTTTGACCTGATGCTTTCTTCTGAACAGAACGTACTGGCCGATACATAGGGATATGAACTGGCCGCACAGGGTCGCAACGGCGGCTCCCATTACCCCCATCTTGGGGAAGGGACCCAGTCCAAAGATCATAATGGGATCGAGTATCATATTGGATACTCCTCCAACGGTTCCGCATATCATGGGAACGATCATATTGCCCGTTGCCTGAAGGATCTTTTCCGTGCTCACCTGTATGAACACCATCAGGGAACCTATCATGATCAGCATCATATACTGTTTTCCGCTTTCGATGATATAGGGTGTATCGGTCATCAGATTCATCAGCGGCCCTGACAGGAACAATCCGATTATAAGAAAAGGTATCCAGCTGAAAAAGGAAAGAATGTATCCGTGACTGGCTGCTTGATCGGCCTCACCGAAGGCTTTCGCTCCAAGTCTCCTTGATATCAGGGAGTTTATTCCCACTCCCGTACCCACGGCAACGGAGATCATCATGAACTGAAATGGAAATGCGTAGGTCACCGCGGCCAATGCTTCGGTCCCTATTCTGGACACGAAAAAACTGTCCACCACATTGTACAATGCCTGGATCATCATGGAGACCATTGCCGGCCACGACATGGATAATATCAATCTTCCTACGGGCATGGTGCCCATCTTGTTTTCACGCATTTTTAACCCCTGTTTTCGCGCACAAAAAAACTCCCTGTTGGAATCACAGGGAGTATTCTACCACTCTGCACTTTTAAATACAAGTAGGTTGTGTTTAATGATTTTCTTTCGTAATGATCCGGCGATCTCGTCAGCAATCTTAGGGTCTGAACCGGGGTCCTGCCGGCTCTCGGGTGTAAATATTTTTTCTTAAGGACAACCTTGACATTTTGCGGCTCTGAAACACCTGAAAACAGCCGGTTTTTCGATGATTTTTCGACCCAAAATGTAAACAGTAAATTTTCTTCATCTCGTTGACACTGGTTTACCTGTTTTCAGTGTCAATGCTGGTGGAGAAATATAGTATTTACATTTTGGGAGGGATTTTATCTTGCCTGAGGGTGTAAAGGCAACGTTTCTGTGTCAACAACCTCCTCAAAAGCAGGTGTTTACACCGTAACAGCTGTGAGGCATCCGCTCATATGCCGCTGACATCCGCCAATCATTATTTTATGCTCACTTTTCTCATTCTGAACATTTGTGATCTCTACATTATTGTTACAACTATCCTTCACTTATGCTGCCTTTAATTATATAGCATATAGCTTTTTATTGATAGACTGTGGTCTTATAGATGAATTTCACACTTCCGTCCATATCATCGGGAAGCTTGGTGAAAGTCTTGTAATCGCTGCCCGCCTGCATCATATCCCTGAGGCTGTCCACTGAACCTTTAAGGTCATTTCTGTAAAGGTCGACCAGAGCCTTGATTCCTTCCTTGTAGAACTTCTTCATGCCGTCGCGCAGTTGTTGAGATCCGTCCTCTAGTTGATCAACTCCATTAGAAAGCTCTTCTGTCCCTGAAGCCAGATCATCGGTCCCGTTTACCAGACGATCCAAGGCCTTTGTCAGACGTCCCTGTTTGCTAACAGATTTTGTTACTTCACTGTGAAGGGTTCCAAGTCCAGAATCAATTACAGTCATACCGCCGATCAAAGTAGTCTGACTCTTTCCTTCATCGGCTCTTTTTTTGTTGTAGGATCCCAGTGCCTTAGACATTGATTTAAGACCATTTTCTACTGCTGTAACTGCATCGGCAGCTGTTTTTAGCTGAGTTGAAGAGGTGTTCATCTTTTGAGAAGCTTGATCCAACTGATCTGCAGTACTATTTAAAAGATTAGACGCATCGCTCATACCATCGGCACCGCCCTTAAGACCAGCCGAAGCCCGATAGAGTCCTTCCGCGCCTGCGGACATGCCTTGTTCCAGACTGTTGGCGGCAGCAATGGCTCCTCCAAGAGCCCGAATGGTTTCACCTTCTACTCCTGCGGCTGCTAACTCATTTATAATATCTTGGCTCATTTGTCCATTAGATGAAACAGGGTCAATATACGTCTTCGCGTTTTCTACCCCATCACGCATATTATCGGCTCCCTCACTGGCTGCTTTCGCGCCATCCTCCAGTTGTGAAGCTCCCGCTGAGAGCTCATTGGATCCATCGGACATTTCCTTTGAGGCTTTACCAAGATCCCCTGCCGCGGTTTCTGCCTCAGTAACAGCGCTGTTCAAACCTTTAGCCACTTGTCCCAATGCATTGATTGCTCCTGGATTCTTAGATGTTCCATCCCCTTTGTCAAGTCCATTTTTCATGGTTTTCAAACCAGACAGAACTGTTCCGGTTCCATTATTAAGCTGTCCCGTTGCTGTCCCGATTTTCTTCATCTGAGAACGAAGGGTTCCCCTCAGGGTTACAGCACCGTCGTTCAGTGCATAGACTCCATTTTTAAGTTCCGGCATTGACTCGTCCAATTGACTGAGCCCATTATAGAGCTGATCAGAACCATCCACCAGAGCGCCGGCTCCATCTTCAAGGGCGTTCACTTCATCGTCGAAGTCAAGCTTCATATCGCTCACGTCCACATCCTCAAAGACAGAATTGGTGACAACTGTCATCATGTCCTGGATGTTGAACTTCTTGGCCTTGGCCTTTATGGTTATGCTGTCTTTCAGATCTATATCGTATTTTGAAGTATCGATGTTGAGAGCATCAGTGACTCCAGGGGCGGCAAGACCCACGACTATAAGTCTGTTACCGTCGTCTATGACCTTGCCGTTATCTATCTCAACATCTGTAAACTTTTCCTCGTCTGCAACGAATCCGGTCATGGCTATAAAGGGCACTGTGATGTTTTTGCCGCCTTCCGTTGCCTTTGCGCTGTTCTTGTAATCGATCTTTATCTCCACATCGCCGCTTTTTCCCTTAAGCTCTTCCCCATCGATCTCCTTGCCGTTGAGCTTGTAGGTGATTTCCATGGTTACGGGTGTCTCCTTGTCGGTGGTTCCCTCATAGTAGATGTCATTTCCTTCCGCGTTCCAGATTATCTGATCCTCCTCACCTTTTTTGAAGGTCTCGTCGCCCTTGACATTTTCAATATCCTTCAGGTTTGAGCTGTCGACTATTGTGTCGGTCTCATCCTTGTTCATGAGGTGATCGCTGACCACAACATCAGTCTCCGTGCCGGAAGCATCGGTCACCACGTATACGGTCTCGTCCTTGGTTATCCCTGAAGTGGCTGCGTGTGCAGGCATGACGGAGAATGTAAAGGCAATTGCTGCTGCTGTTAATACTGACATTATCCTGTAAGATTTTTTCATTGGTAGTTCTCCTGCTTTAACTTTAGTTAGTTTACTCTAATAATATACTTGATCATCCAATTATTCAACTATTTCATTGGCTTTGAAACCCTTGCTGGTCCTGCAAATGATGCCGTCAAAGAG
>CADBRY010000278.1 GCA_902797195.1 uncultured Eubacteriales bacterium | reverse complement strand
GATCATGTTGTCTATTTCTTTGTGCATGGTGCCTTTGTTGACTCTGATGTCTGCAATGGCCCAGCTCATGGCTCCTCCAAGTCTGTCACGCTTTTCAAAGATGGTCGGTCTGTATCCCATTTTTCTCAGCTCAAAGGCCGCCATAAGTCCCGCGGGACCTCCCCCGATTATCGCCACCTTGTCGTAGGCGGGGGGTGTGAATTCCTGTTTGATCGGTTGTCCTTCCCGTACCGCCAGCTTCTCAAGGGCATGCATGTCTATGGAGTTTTCGCCCACGTTCATCAGCTTGCAGTGGTCATAGCAGGGGCCCATGCATATCTCCGAGCATATCCATGGCAGGGGTGTCCTCTCGGCGATATGTCTGTAGGCCTTCTCCGTCTGGCCCTGTCTTATGAAAGAAGCTACCGTCTGGGGGATGATTCCCATGGGGCATCCTGCTGAGCAGGCGCTTTCGATCATATCCGCCGAGTGCCCGGAAAACAGGCCGCTGACCGGTTTCTGGTATTCGCTTATGGCATCGGTGGGACATATCCTTCTGCATTCACCGCAGTTGATGCACCTTCCGGGATTGATCCTGGCCTGAGCTTTTTTGTCGATTTTCAGTGTGAATTCCATCTGTTTACTCCCTGTTCAATCAGGTGTTGCTGTTCCTGGGGTTACTTCCTCTTTCCCGTCGGCTCCTGCTGTACCTTGACGTTGCGCACTCTCTGCATGGCCTCCGCGGGAAGTATATCCATAAACATGTCGTCTATGTTCTGCTGCTCAAGAGTCGTCAATTTCTTTCTGCGGATCCAGTCTTCGCACAGCCGCAGAAAGCCTATGGTCTGCATCCCTGCCCAGTAATGGTCAAGGGATCTGTATCGCTCCACAAAATATTCCTTTACCAAAGGATCGGGAATGCTCCTCATTATGAGTTCCATAGAAGGGGACTTTGCCGCGTGGTCGTCGGTCTGCTTAAGGATGCTGTCTATGCGTTCGTTCAGCTCCTTCAGGCGCTTCTGACCTTTTCTTCCCTTGAACTGATTGTTGTCCATCCTGTGGTTACCTCCCTGCTGATTCACCTACTGCGCCTACTGGGTTACGCGCCCGTCGCCGGTTATTGGTATTTCCTCTCCCAGATACGTAGGCTCCGGCTTTATCATCCATTTGATCCAGTCCTTGTCCCTGGCCAGGACCTCTCTGAGTTCCCTTGCTCTGGATCCACTGTATATTTCCTGATCCGAGGCCGCGCCCAGTGCGTCGATTCCCATGGCCTCACAGCCGTACAGCGCTCTGAAAAGATGGTATCTCTGGGTGACAACTATAGCTTTGTTGACTTTGAATATTGCCTTTGCACGATATATGGATTCGTAAGTGGAAAAACCCGCGTAGTCCAGAAAAATGTCCTTCTCCGGAACGCCCTTTTCCTTCACATAGGCCAGCATCACTGCGACTTCGTTGTACTCCTCCTGACCGTTGTCCCCGGTCAGCAGCAGCTTGGGGGCGGCCTTGGCCTTGTACAGAGCGATCCCCGTCTCCAGCCTGTTCCTCAACATGGGCGTAGGAGTCCCGTCGCTGTAGACCCCCGCTCCCAGCACCAGAATGCAGTCAGCCTCAAGGCCCTTGAACTCCTCGATCTGCTGCTCCGTAAAGCTGCCATCGGGGCTTGTGATGTCCCCGACGATAAGATCATCCGTCATATGTGCCATCCGGCCGCTGATCCCCAGGATCGCAGCCAGTCCAAGACACGCCAACAATCCCAGCAATCCCCATGTTTTTTTCGAGATACTGGAACTTTTTCTACTCATACTGTGAAAATTATACTATATCTTGTGGAGTTTTTGAACACCTTAAGGAAAGGCAACGAAATCTATCCGCCGCCAGTTCCGGCCGCATAGCCGGGCATCCACTGTAATATATACCCTGTCGCCCTTGTCACTTCAAATGTAATCGAGGTACGAAAAAAGCTGTTGCACCAAATTGCTTGGTACAACAGCTTTCATTTGATTCACTGTATGGCTTACAGACCGTACTTGTTCTTGAACTTTTCTACACGTCCGCCGCGCTGTGTGAATTTCTGCTGTCCTGTAAAGAACGGATGGCAAGCGGAGCAAATGTCTGTTCTGATCTCTTCTTCTGTAGATTTCGTCACAAATGTGTTG
>CADBRY010000277.1 GCA_902797195.1 uncultured Eubacteriales bacterium | reverse complement strand
CTTTATGTGCTCAAAGAGTGTGGATCCCGCTGCTGGACGTGCCAGGATAGACATATCGGACAGAGGTGACATCTTGTCTCCAAAGTATGCGCCGGATACGATTGCGCCGGCTGCCATATAATCGGGGAATCCAAGTGCTGTTCCGATACCGATGATGGCTACACCCATGGATCCTGCAGTGGACCAGGATGAACCTGTTGCCAGAGATATGATGCTGCACAGCAGACATGCTGTGAACAGAAATACCTTAGGCGAAATGATCTTGATACCGTAGTACATCATGGACGGAATAACTCCGCCGGCTTTCCATGAAGCGATCATGGCACCTACTACAGCCAGAATCAGCATAGCCTGCATGGACCTGTTGATGGCTGCCAGGATACCCTGCTCCATGTAGCTCCATTTCCAGCCATTCGCCATGCCGATGAGTCCTGCTACACAGGCGGCAAGGATCAGGCCGATATGCGCTTCTCCGCCGTTATCGCCCATGACGTTCCAGAACAGGAAGACGATCATGGCGACTATGACTAGAACGCATTGCCACATTGGCACCTTTCTACCCATAATAATTCCTCCTTGCAAAATAAGTAATGATGATTGCAATCCGAAATGCAGTATACACCACCCTGCATTTCGGAATATTAAGACAATTTGATTATAGTCTTTTGCACAAAAAAAGTCAACGATTTGTAAATGTTTGGAAATTTGTACAATCCTTTATTCTTGTAGATTGTTGAAGGGGGGACGCCTCAAAATGTAGGGCTTTATTCTATCAGCCCCATGCGGCGATTGTCTATCAAGCTGTTCTATGTTACTATGGATTCATTGTTGAACAAAAACACTGGAGGTTATTAATGTCTATCAGAAACAACGGAACAAAGAGAGATTCCAAACGCCTGCTGGGTTCAGTTTTCCTACTTATTATAGGGCTGTCCTGCATGTACCTTACATTCAGGAACGGCTTCCGTTTTTCCTGGCTGATCATATCTCTGGCGGTACTCTATCTGTCCTTCGCCATGTTCCGCAGCTCCAACGAAGTGTAGCCCCCGGCTCCGACAAAGTTCAATGACCGGGCCCCGGCTCCGGCCGGACGTCGGGATGCAAAGGCAACGGATCGCCCCGCGACCCCTACTTCTTTACTTTGAAGGATGACTTCAGGCCTACGATCCTGTTGAACACCTTCTCATCTTCCGTGGTCAATTCCGGATCGGCCATGTAATATCCCTTGCGGAAGAATTGGAATCTGTCACCGCCCTTGGCTTCTGCCAAAAGAGGCTCTCCATATCCGACAGTCTCCTCAAGAGAATCGGGATTCATTATCATTTCCCCATTTTCATCCTCTATCATCAGATAATCGTAATTTCTTATTCTTATCTTTACAGCAGTCGCCGCATCCACCCAGTGGATGGTTCCTTTAACTTTGCGGCCCTCAAATCCGCTGCCGCTTCTGGTCTCCGGATCATATGTACAAAGAAGCTCCTTGATGCTTCCGTCGGGATTCTTGACTACTTCATTACAGGTTATGAAGTATGCTCCCTTGAAACGAACTTCATTTCCCGGGAACAGCCTGAAGTATTTCTTTACAGGCTCCTCCATAAAGTCCTCCCCATCAACATAAAGCTCCTTCCCAAAAGGCACCATCCGGTTTCCCATCTCGGGAACTTCTCTGTTGTTTTCGATCTCCATCTCCTCAGTCTGACCATCAGGATAATTTGTGATCACGACCTTGATTGGATTTTCCACAACGTTGCGGTTCTCGACCTTCATCTTCAGATCGTCACGGACACAGGCTTCAAGAAGTCCCATATCCACGGTACTGTTGGCCTTTGCAACTCCGATACGCTCGCAGAAATCCCTCACCGCTTCAGGCGTATATCCCCGGCGGCGGATCCCCGCGATGGTAGGCATCCTGGGATCGTCCCAGCCGTCCACCTCACCATCGTCGACCAGTTTCTTGAGATACCTTTTGCTCATCACCGTGTTGGTCAGATTCAGACGGGCGAACTCGATCTGCTGAGGCGGCGTAGGCCACTTGCCCACAGCCTGAAGCACCCAGTCATAAAGAGGCCGATGATCCTCAAACTCCAGGGTACATATGGAATGGGTGATCCCCTCGATGGCGTCCTCGATTGGATGTGCAAAGTCGTACATGGGATATATGCACCACTTGTTCCCGGTGTTGTGATGCTCCGCATGGGCGATCCTGTAAATTACCGGGTCCCTCATATTTATATTGGGGGACGCCATATCTATCTTGGCTCTGAGGACCTTTTCTCCGTCGGCATACTTGCCCTGGCGCATCTCCTCAAAAAGCTGCATGTTCTCTTCAACGCTTCTGTTCCTGTAGGGGCTTTCCTTCCCCGGCTCCGTCAGCGTGCCTCTGTACTGTCTGATCTCCTCTCCCGAAAGATCGCAAACAAAGGCAAGGCCTTTCTCGATCAGCGTAACCGCACACTGATACATCTCATCAAAATAGTCCGACGCCCAAAGCCTGTCTTTCCACTCAAAGCCCAGCCAGCGTACATCGCTTTCTATGGAATCCACGTACTCCATGTCTTCCTTTACCGGGTTCGTGTCGTCATAGCGCAGATTGCACGCCCCGTTGTACTTCATGGCCGTTGTGAAATTCAGACATATTGATTTTGCATGCCCGATATGCAGATAT
>CADBRY010000276.1 GCA_902797195.1 uncultured Eubacteriales bacterium | reverse complement strand
TCCACCTTGGTGAATTCTTTGGTCTCGTCGAACTGCTTGTTCCTGTTCAGCTCGATGTTTTCCTGCTTATCCAGGACCTTGCCGTCCTTCACATATTTTACTGTGACATAGATCTTCTCGTCTCCGGGCCAGCTGGTGTCTCCGTTTGTATCCCACTTTTTGCGGACGGTGGTCTTGACCTTCTCTATCTTCTCATAGCTGTTCTTGAATTCGGCCTTACCGACAAGGGCTGCTGAATAGGTCGCGTTTTCCTCGTTGATAACCACGGAAGCATCTGCACCGTAGACAGTCTGGGTGACTTTTTCCGTCCAGAATCTGCATCCGATGAAGGACTGTCCGTAACGCAGGGCTACGGTCGTATCCGTAGGTCTGTAAAGGTTCACGTTGAAACCTTCCGGAGGATTGGAAAGAGCGTTGGCGTCGTTTCTGGCCATGAAAAGATCATAGGCCGCCTTGTTCACGGCGCTGTACTGATTGTAGTTGCGATTTCCCTCGTTGAGGAATTCAAGTCCGTTGATGCAGGTCTTGAATTTGGGATCGCTAGCTGACAGGTTTCCATAGTGAGCTGTCAGATAGATGGCCTTCTGGGTTGCTTCGTAGAACTGTGCCTCGTTCAGTCCGTGCTTTTTCTGCAGGCCTCCCTTATCGTTGGGATATCCGTTCCACAGGATTTTCTTGAACATTTCGTTTGCATCGTTTCCTGCGGGGACCTTGTCCGTAAGGGATCCTGATGCGATATCGGAACCCAGAACCTGCGTGGCTCTGCTTGTGTTCCATGAAAGTTCCTCTGCAAGCTGGTTACCGTTCATGGGCATGCCAAGACGGCTTGAATAATCCGATGCGGATGCAGAGAGTGCACGGTTTATGCAGTAGACCGTTTCGCTTACGGTGCGATAGGTCATGGTCTTGATAGTCTTGTTAACGTCGGACTTGGAATCCTTTGTATATGTGTAAGTCTCCCAGTTGGCCTTGATGCCTGTGGCACCTTCAGTGCCGCCGTTGGGCAGTGCTGCGGGTGTAAAGGTGGTTTCTTCGATAGTGTATCCGTCCTTTACCGCCTTGAGCACATAATCTTCTCCCGGTACCAGGTCAAGGTTTACTCCGCCTTCATTGGAGATCCACTTATAAAGCTCCGCGTTGCCGTACTGGGGATGGTTTCTGCGTACAGTTACCTGTGCGCCGGTGATGGCTTTTCCGCTTGCATCTTTGACGATGGGTCCATTGAGTCTTACGCTGACCTTGGCACCCCAGTTCTCGGGATGAAGGTTGGTGAAGTACTTCGGGAAGTTGGGATCTTCTACCTCGGATGCGGATCCGCCGGTGCCGTTTTTCTTGATGACCTTGATTGTGATGGGATAGCCGCTGGTGGTTCCCGTCTGGTCATATGTAACGTTTGCCTGTTCGTCGTCCACTTCTCTTACTGTAAGCTGATGCTCTCCTTCTCCAAGAGCTGCCAGCTCTGCCTGGGTGAAGTCTCCGAAGGTGACCTTGCCGTTTCCGTCGTTCTTGGCTGTCTTCAGTAATTTGTTGCCTTTATATAACTCGAATGTAAAGTCGTCCTTCTTGAGTTCTTTTCCTGTAAGAGTCTTGGTGATCTCGATATCTTCCGTCGGCTCTTCCGGCTCTTCGTATTTGTTGTTGAACTCTACCTTGCCTGCAAGAACGCCGCTGTAGGTGGTGGTAGTGGTGGAACCGCCCTTTTTGATCTCAACATAAGCGTCTGCGCTGTAGGTGGTCTGTGTGACTGTCTCCGTCCAGAATCTGCATCCGATGAAGGACTGTCCGTAACGCAGAGCCACAGACGTATCCGTAGGTCTGTAAAGGTTGACGTTGAATCCTTCCGGAGGATTGGAAAGAGCATTGGCGTCGTTTCTGGCCATGAAAAGATCATAGGCTGCTTTGTTCACGGCGCTGTACTGATCGTAGTTGTGATTTCCCTCGTTGAGGAATTCAAGTCCGTTGATGCAGGTCTTGAATTTGGGATCGCTTACCGACAGGTTTCCGTAGTGAGCTGTCAGATAGATCGCCTTCTGAGTTGCTTCGTAGAACTGTGCCTCGTTCAGACCGTGCTTTGTCTGCAGACCGCCCTTATCGTTGGGATATCCGTTCCACAGGATCTTCTTGAACATATCGTTTGCCGCGTTTCCTGCGGGGACTTTGTCCGTAAGGGATCCCGTTGCGATATCAGAACCCAGAACCTGCTTGGCTCTGCTTGTGTTCCATGAAAGTTCCTCTGCAAGCTGGGTGCCGTTCATGGGGAATCCAAGACGGCTTGAATAATCCGATGCGGATGCAGAGAGTGCACGGTTTATGCAGTAGACCTTTTCGCTTACGTTGCGATAGGTCATGGTCTTGATGGTCTTGTTAACGTCGGACTGGTTGTCCTTGGTGTATGTGTAAGTCTCCCAGTTGGCCTTGATGCCGGTGGCTCCCGATGTGCTGCCGCCGGTGGTGGTTGCCTTTGGAGTAAATTTGGTCTCACCGATGGTGTACCCATCCTTTACCGCCTTGATGACGTATTCTTCTCCCGCAGCCAGGTCCAGTGAAACTCCGCCCTTGTCGGAGATCCACTTATACAGCTCCGCGTTTCCGTACTGGGGATGATTTCTGCGTACAGTTACCTGTGCGCCTTCGACAATATTTCCATTCTCGTCCTTTACGATGGGGCCATCCAGTCTTACGCTGACCTTGGCGGCCCAATCCTCAGGATGAAGGTTTGTAAACGACTTGGGGAAGTCCGGGTCTTCTACCTTTGAAGTTTCCCCTTCGCTTGTGATGGTTTTTTCCGTTACCGTAAGTTTGACAGGATAGCCTGTGGTGGTACCTGTCTGATCATATGTTATATTTGATTGGTTTCCTTTGACTTCTTTGACTGTCAGATCATGCTCTCCCTTGCCGAGAGCTTCAAGCTCCGCCTGGGTGAACTTGTCGAAAGTGACTTTTCCGTCCTTATCGTTTGTGGCCGTCTTCAGCAGCTGATCGCCCTTGTACAGCTGGAATGTGAAGTCGCCCTTGTTAAGCTCCTTGCCTGTGAGCTTCTTTGTGATCTCGATCTCACCTGCAGGTTCTTCGGGAGTCTCTCCGCCCACGCGTTTATTTCCGATGGAAGCCTTGGCGCTTCCCTCGTAAAGATCCAGAACTACGAAATTCTGGATGTTCTGTTCCGTCTGGAATATTGCAAGTTCTTTGTCGCTGAGGTAGCTCTCATCCACCTTGGCCGCTTCTGCAAGATAATATTTGTATACTTCGGGGACATTACCAAAGTCATTGCTTGCGCCCATATTGGTCGTCTTCGTCTTGCCGCCTGCGATGTTTTCGATGGCGACTCGGGCAGGCATGTACAGTCCGGCTTTTTTGAACTGTTCCTTAGCCGAGTAGCCGCCGGAGTTTTGTGCAGCAAGCAGGCCCTGATCCGGGTTCTTGTAAAGCTCGATGATCCTCTTGATCTTTGCGATCTGAAGAGCGCTGAGTCCCGTATACTTATCCTCGCTTACGTAATGATAAGTAGCGCTGCCTACGGAAGTGGGCGCATTAAGATGAGGCTGTATGCAAGAAGCCTCTCCTATAAACTCATCTCCAAAATAAATTGAAAGATTGGTGGCACCATAGACCTCTTCCGATGAGGTTCCGTCGATCTTTCCCGTAAAGGTGTCATCCGGGCTGAATGTCCGATGAGACGAGGTCACCTCAAAAGGAACTTCCTCCGTGGTCTTCTCGTAGTTCTTCGGAGAATCTTTTTCAACCAGGGTGTATTTCCCCTTGGGCAGTTTGATCTGCTCCGGAGCGTCCGTGGTCTCGAAAGTCTTGACCACATTGCCGCCTTCGTCCTTGATCTGGAGCGTGGCGCCTGCCAGGTTTCCCTCCTCTTTAACTACTTTCCCATCGACTATGCTGTATCCGTATTTGGATATAGTCACATCGAATGGTCCGTCCGCCGACGTGGTTGCTGCAAAGGCAACCTGTGCTGTCTGCGGGAGCATGCCCATGGCGAACACTACCGCCATAAACATTGCCAGGGCTTTTTTCTTTAATGATCTGCTGGTCATAAGTCCCCCCATACATTCATCAAAAATGTTTCGGTTTAAGACCCTTTGGTTACACTTAAGTTACACAAAGGTTAGTAATAGGTTATAAAAGAGTTACTGTTAAGTTACAAAAGAGTTATAACAAGGTTATAAAACAGTTACAAAACAGTTACACTTTTAAACAATAATACTATCTAAAAATGCCCTGCGCAAGACTAAAATTA
>CADBRY010000275.1 GCA_902797195.1 uncultured Eubacteriales bacterium | reverse complement strand
TGATCCCAAGGTGGACTCGGAGGAGCTGTACAGCTTCCTGACGGGCCTGGACAAAGTGGAGATCTTTGTCCGAGGGGAGGAAGAGGTGGACCCGGAGACGGAGCGGAAGTACTTCAAGCTGATCCGCAAACGGGAGGAGAGGATCCCCCTGCAGCACATAACAGGTGAGCAGGAATTCATGGGGTTCAGATTCTACGTCTCCGAAGACGCGCTGATCCCCAGGCAGGACACGGAGACGCTGGTGGTGGAGGCCGCCCGGGCGCTGAGAGACAATCCCGCTAAAAAACCGGGATTTTTTGAGCGACTCAGGGGCAAAGGCAACAGAGAGATTTTGGATTTGTGCTGTGGAAGCGGAATCATAGGAGTCTCCCTTAAACGGATCAGCGAGGGCCTGGACCTGACCGCATCGGATGTAAGCGAAGGCGCCGTTGCCCTTGCAGAAAGAAACGCCAGACTGAACCGCGTGGAGGGAGAATTCCTTCAGGGGGATCTGTTCGAGCCGGTAAAAGACAGGAAGTTCGACATGATACTGTCAAATCCCCCATACATTAAAACCAACATGATAGGGCTCCTTCAGGATGAGGTCAAGGACCACGAACCGAGGATCGCTTTGGACGGGGGAAAGGACGGTCTGGATTTTTACCGCAGGATAGTTGAGCAGGCACCGGATCACTTGAAAAAGGACGGGTTTCTCATGCTTGAGATCGGACACGACCAGGGAGAGGAACTGAAAACCATGATCGGAAGGACCGGGAAATTCAGGGATCTGATCGTCATGAAAGATCTCGGGGGAAGAGATCGGGTGGTTTCGTGCAGGAGGATATAAAAGAAGATGAACAGTGTTGAAAGTCCAAGAGGCAGCAGGCTTCACATAGGGATATTCGGAAGAAGGAATGCGGGAAAATCCTCACTTATCAACGCGCTTACGGGACAGGATCTTGCCATAGTTTCTTCTGAAAGAGGAACTACCGCCGATCCTGTTTTTAAATCAATGGAATTCCATCCCATCGGGCCGGTTGTTTTTATCGACACGGCAGGTTTCGACGACGAAGGTGAGCTGGGATCGAAGAGGGTTGATAAGACCCGGGAGATGCTGGACAGAACGGACATCGCTATCGTCGTGACGGAGGCCGGCGGGGAGGACACTGAAATAGAGGAGCGGTGGATCAAGGATCTTGAAAGCAGGGACATTCCGGTGATAACAGTCACAAACAAGATCGACATTGTGGACGCGGCCGGCAGGGCGTATTCCGAAAATGCAAGGTCGGCCGAAAACGAGAGGACGGCCAAGGAGCCGATCGCCGTAAGCGCCGTGACCGGTGAGGGCATGGATGAGCTGCGCCGGGCGATAGTTGAGCTTTCTAAAAAAGCAGATTCCGGCGACGACCTTCTCGGCGATCTGGTGGAAGGTGGGGAGCTGGTCCTGCTGGTCATGCCCCAGGACATCCAGGCCCCAAAAGGGAGGCTGATCCTCCCCCAGGTGCAGACCATAAGAGCTTTGCTGGACAAAAAGTGCTCGGTGGTTTCCACCACGGCCGACGGATTTCGGCGGGCACTTAAGGAGCTGAGCAGAGCGCCGGACCTTATCATCACCGATTCCCAGTGCTTTGGACAGGTCTGGGAGGAACGCCCCCAGGAGTCGCCACTGACGTCTTTCTCCATACTCATGGCTCAGGCCAAGGGTGACATCCAGGTGTTCATAGATGGTGCAAAGGCAATAGACGATCTGACGCCAAATCCCCGCATACTCATCGCTGAGGCATGCACCCACGTGCCACAGGGTGAAGACATAGGGACGGTGAAGATCCCCAGGATGCTCAGGAAGCTCTTTGGGGAAAATGTTGAGATCACAGGAGTCAGAGGAAATGATTTTCCCGGAGTGGAAGAGCTTGCCTCATACGATCTGGTAATACACTGCGGGGCCTGCATGTTCAACAGGCGCCACGTGATGAGCCGCATAGCCGCCTCGAAGGAGGCGGGAACTCCCATAACGAACTATGGAGTATTCCTG
>CADBRY010000274.1 GCA_902797195.1 uncultured Eubacteriales bacterium | reverse complement strand
TCGTTAAACTCATCAATGCAGAGCGCATCTCCTTTTCCCTCCTCAAATCGTCCGTATATAGTTATACTATACGGCATTTTCAGCCCTTAGTATAGCTTATCGTGTGTTATCATTTCCTATTGTAGAAACTCTATCGTTTTACCAACAAGCTCTCTCTCATTTCCTGAGAACTCTATTCCTATGCACGATGCATCACATGCCCATGTGAAAGGCAACACAATATCTTCTCCAATCCTCACTCTCTTGGCTCCTGCGTCCTCAGTGCGCTTTTCCTTAATTCCTACAGAAACCCCACGTTCATTTATTCTTAAAACGCTGACTATTGTGTTCACTTTTTACGCCTCTTTCTTATCAGCTGCTCCAGTAGTTCTTCGTAATATCTTAAACTTTCTCTCGTTGTTATACTATACGGAATTTTCAGCCCTTAGTATAGCTTAAGCGGTTCAGTTTCGTAATCATTTGCGTTTTCAGCAACTTTTAATCTTTCACCCGACTCGATGGATTCGGGTTGATTTCGTGGACTTTCTGTATTATCTTCGCCTGATACGCCTCCTCCTGGTTGTTCGCCATCCACATCATCAGCTCGTCTGCCTGACTGTCGGTTTCTATATTCAACAATATTCCGATTATCGAGTTTTTCATTACCCCTAAAAACTTTAAGGTATCTATCAGTTCCGCCGCTTTCTTCGTCGATAAGCCTTGCGTATCCTCTGATTTTGTCTTCATTTCCATCAATCCTTATCCTTTCTACCGGGGTAAAGGAGTCATCACCCATAGTTTCAAACTCGATGTAATGTTCATCCGTAAACCCAAACCCTACAGAATAATGTTCGTGGTTCCCTATGGCTGAGTTTTGTGCCATTACCTGCTCTCGTATTTTAGCATATTCCGTTATACTATACGGCATTTTCAATCTTCAGTATAGACTGACATGGTGGCGGCCCTCGTAATCGCACACCTGGTAGACGCATTCAGTGTCCGTGATCCTCGCCCTGTCCATGACTCGTTCCAAAAGGCTGAGGGAAATTTTTAGTAGTTCGTCCTCTCCAACTGTGAACAAATGCCAATTACAAGAGCGAAATGTATATTTTTATTAACATAAAATGGTAATAATTCCATTAAAACCCTAATTATCGTCATGAGCTGCTTATAAAATATGAACATCGAAGCCGTTTGACTCTTTTATTCTTACAAATAATATACATAATCCATCAAATAATATCATTTGTTCATAGTTTATTTAAAATAACCGCAACAACTCAGTTATCTCACAATATGGAAAGGCAACATTTAGCATGGATCACGTTCTCGGGTCATGATTCAATGTGTACTTTTTTACCATTGAGTTATACTATACGGCATTTTCAGCCCTCAGTATAGCATAAACTTTTAGGTTACCCCGCTTTTACCCAATATGACCCAGGAATTTCAAAAATATGATACCCTTTTATTTCAACTTGATTCAGAATATAATGAAGCGATGTGGGGTGATATGGGAATTGGAAATTTCTTTATTTCTAAACAAGATTTATTTAATTGGGATTGTTCAGATATTTTATTTAATTGGGATTGTTGTTAATTATTTATTATTATGAATTATTTTAAGGAGGATTTATGCGGAATATAAAGCAATTTTTAATTTTTACTACGTGCTTATTACTTATTTTAACAATATGTGTTGGATGTAATAAATATCCTAATGAGCCTTTTAATGGGGAAGTAGAATTTGGAGATATAACAATCACTATTCCTGATACTTATATAAGAGATACTACAGTTCAAGGTTATAAGGAAGGTGTAGCAAAAAGATGGGAGAGAGATAATTATAAATCTATCGTTACTATTTCTCGCCACGAAAAATATGAACTTACAGATGAAACAATACAACAAATTGTATATAATCAACAAACACAAATGGCTGTAGGTAATATACAGGCAGAAAAAATTACCTTTTTTGATACGGTAGCATTACAAACTACTTTCGAAATAGAAGACGGACAACAAATGAAATATTTGATTTTTAGTGATAATGAATATACTTATGAATTTTCAGTTCAAGGTGATATTTCCGATTATGAAACAATTAAGAGTTCAATTAGGAGCGAGACTGTGAATCTTTTTCTGTAAATAATACCTTCTACGGTATTTGAGTGGTAGTTAGCCCGCCGGGGACCCCGGCGATATGATCAAATAAATGATATCATCTGAAAACCGCATGTCAAGGCACCACAAAAAGTGCCAACTGACATGCGGTTTTTCGTATGACTATTCGGGCATCCGATCTGGATACATGATGGAGAATTCCCCATGGACTTTAGCCCAGTTTCTTAGCGGAACAGTCCATTTTTTTGTAGCCTGCAGTGTGGACAGATACAGTGCTTTCAGCAGAGCTGTATCACTGGGGAATACGGATCGCTGGCGATTGAGTTTCTTGTATGTGCTGTTCAGGCTCTCGATGGCATTAGTGGTGTAGATCACCTTGCGGACATCTGCAGAGAACTTGTAAATGGGCGTCAGAACGTCCCAATTGGCCTCCCAGCTTTTCATGGAATTTGGATACTTGTCCTTCCACTTTTCCATGACCTTCTTCATGTTTTCAAGCCCTTGTTTTTCTGTGGGTGCGAGGTAGATGGATCTCAGATCGGAAGCATAGGCCTTCTTGTCCTTGTGGGCAACATATTTGAGCGTGTTGCGTACCTGGTGGACGATGCAGCGCTGGTATTCCGTTTTTGGGAAAGCAGTCTCAATGGCCTCCTTGATCCCCGTAAGGCCGTCTGCGCAGATGATCATAACATCCTCCACACCGCGATTCTTCAGTTCATTCAGGACGCCAAGCCAGTATTTGCTGCTCTCGTTTTCTCCTATCTGGAGGCTGATAACATCTTTGTAGCCGTCTGAGTTGATAGCAAGTATGACATATGCAGCCAGCTTCCTGATCTGATGATCCTCACGTACGGAAAAATGGACTGCATCTATGAACATAATAGGATATACAGCATCCAGAGGTCTGTTCTGCCAGTCCTCTACCTCCTGGAGGATCTTGTCCGTCACATCGGAGATGAAACCTTCGCTGCATTCGAAGCCATAGATTTCTTCGATCTGATCTGATATCTGCCTTGTCGTCATTCCTCGGGCGTACATGGATATGATCTTCTGATCGATCTGGGAGATATCCTTTTGCCTTTTAGCAACGACTTTTGGTTCAAAGGTGCTCTGCCTGTCCTGAGGAACCTCGATCTCGAATTCGCCATAGTTGCTCCGGACACGCTTCGTCTTTGTCCCGTTGCGGGCATTGTCACTGTCGCTGCGTTCGTGTTTCTCGTAGCCGAGATGATCATCCATCTCAGCTTCCATCATTCCCTTGATGGTTCCGCCCAGAAGGTCCTTAAGAGCCTCCTGGATGTCATCAGCTGTCTCGATGTCGTATTCCTCCATGAGACCGGCAATGATGTTTTTCTTCCCCTCGGTTAGAGGTTTTACCTTGTAGACGTCTTTTTTCTTTCCCATTGAAAAAGCCTCCTTTGGTGATTCTACCATAGAAGGCTTCTCATCATTTATTACTTACAGACTTTTCTTCATAGTCTC
>CADBRY010000273.1 GCA_902797195.1 uncultured Eubacteriales bacterium | reverse complement strand
TTCACAGGAGGAAAGATCAACAACAACGTAGGCGTACATTACGCCGGTGCTGTTTACGTGCAGAACGGCGGATATGTCACCATGGGTGTTGAAGGCAAAGCCAACGATCCTCATATGGACCACAACACATCCTGGTTCAAGGGTGGTGCCGTTTACGTTTCGGATGAGGTTTGGGGAACCACAGTATTCAACAGACCGAACACAACTGTGCAGGCAGCAAAATCCGGATTCGCTATGTACGGCGGAACCATGAACGACAACATGGCTATAAGCCGTGCGGGTGCGATCGAGGTAATGTCCGACGGAGTGATCCTCTTCAAAGGAAACCTTACCAACAATACTTCCAGAGCACTGGGTGGTGCCATCTACGTGGAAGGTGACGGAATCGACCGTATGTACACCCTGGTTATCCGCAAGGGATACATCCACGACAACACAGCTGTTGGATATGTGCAGAACGATAAGCTCGGTCAGACTTTCAAAGAGGCGACTACCCCGGCAGGAAAAACAGCATGCGACTTTGTAAACGACCGCGGACAGGGAACTGCCGCCACACCTGCAAAGGTTTATGACAACGGATCATATAACAACTATTATGGATACGGCGGCGGACTTTGGCTTTGCTCCTTCGGAGGCAACGCCACATTCAATGCTGACAATGAGTTCAACGTGATCATCGACGGCAACCATGCTGCTGCGGATACAGACCACAATAAGGCGAAGAACAGCAACGAAAAGGGTGGAACGGATATCCAGGTCCACGTACCGAAGGCAAACTCTCCCAATGGACTCAATGTAGTCAGCTTAGGAAACAACAGTTTCCAGAGTGAAAGAAACGGCAAACCCCTGAAGGGAGACACTTTCTATCCTGGAATCCAGTCCATAATCAACACGGACGAGCACACAGAAGAAAGCATACCTGACGGAGTGAACATTACGGGCAACTTCGCATCCAACGGTGGAGGAATCGCCGCCAACGGAACAGTTGTCTTTGGAAAGAACTCCGATGTTTACGTACCCATGACAAAGGTAAGACTCACCAAGACATGGGCTGAGGGAGCAGAAAAACACAGTGCTGAGAACCCCCTCAATATGCAGTACTACTACAACGACGGCAAAGGCAATCGTGTAAAACTTGACGGATTCAAGGTCAAGTTCGACGGAACGCCTGACCAGTTCAGCGAAACTCCGGGGGCAGCCAACACTTATGGTGAAAATGACGCAACATGGGAACAGGTACAGGACGGCAATTCCTTTGCGGAGATGGGGATCCCCTGGGTCATCACTCTTCCAAATGGAGAAAAAGTTCCTACATTTACCCTTAAGCTCGACAGTGCCGTACAGTTCACTTACAAGGATGCCAATGGGGAAGATCAGTCATTCTCCGGAGACACCTTTGATCCATCAAGAGGATCGGATCTTGCAGCTCTCTGGCATGGTATTAAGAACGAAGAATTTGTAAGCAGCGAACTGAAGATCGGGATCTGGCACCTGGAAGTCGAAGAGACCGACGAATCAGGAAACACAATTCTCCACACCCTGCCTAAGGGTGCGGTCAGCGATGTAAGTGTTGTTGCGGGAGAAATGCAGTCCAGAGGACCAAAGGACAAGGCCGGACATGAGCTGGCCAGCGTTCACCTGCATCCCATTACATTCGGATTCGGCACGGAAGTACACAACGGAGAGGCACCTGAAGAGCCGAAGACTGAGAAATATGTCAACAATAAAGTTCACGAAGATCTTAAAGCCTTCGATGAAGAAATCACATACTCCATCATGGCCTGGATCCCAAGAGACGCTACAGAGGTAATTGTGACCGACACTCTTGTGGGAGCTTTGGAATTCAAGAACAAGACTCCTCAGACGGTTCTCGAGAGCGTGGAGATCCTCAGTGACAACAACCACCTTGGAAATGGACAGGGAACAGTTGCCAACAATCAGGTCGATGGGAAAGATGTGAGAACCCGTAATGCGGCTACTGTCGCCAGAAACGGAGCCACAGATAAGGCTGTCATAACACTGAGTGGCAACACGGTCACACTGACCCTTAAGACACCCTTCCTCAAGGGCGACGGAGACAAAGAAAAAGGCATCTTCAACGACACAGGTGTTCCCAAGGATGCTCAGGGGCTTTGGGTCAAGATGACATACAAGGCCCAGTATAAGAAGTTCGGCGGAGATTATTCTCTTGAAGAAGTTCTTAAGAACGACAACGGCTGGCTTGAGGGAGGAGACACCAGAGCCGTTGAAGAGGACAAAGAAAAGTACATCAAGGAGCACGCGATCGTAAAGTACAACGGAACCGACCGCTACTTCATGCTGCTTGATGGTGTCTACTACAGATCGGCTATCGATAAGGATAAGTACAAGGGGGAAGCCGAAGAAACGGTAGAAAAATGGTTTGTTGCCGACCAGAACTACGTGCCTACTATCTGGGACGATCTTGATGAAGTAAACAAGAATGTCATAGCAAAAGTTGACGGACTTCCCGTCATGTATAACGGCTATGTGCTGCAGGGAGCAAATCCCCACGACGGTACGAAGAACCAGGCTTCTTACACAGTTCTTGGCAGTCGTTACGGCACCAGCGGCAGCAAAAACGACACCAATATCGTAACCGTAACACCCCCAATGACCAAGCTCAAGGTAGAAAAGACCTGGGCTAACATTGGAAATAAGGCATGGCCCGATGACAATCCTACTGTTACCTTTGGAATCTATCAAACGAAGAATGGAACGACCACGGAAGTCAAGGGAACCATTGACAATAATGGCAAGTTCACACCGGGCGGAACCGCTCAGGCGACGATCACACTGAATAAGGACAAAACATCCCAGACAGTGACAGGCCTTCCTGTACTGGAGGGAGTCAAGTATGCGGCGTATGAAACCAAAGTCAACGGACAAAACGTAGACAATGGTGTTGTCAATGCCGACGCAACGCCCATAGGCGCTACTATTGCAGCGGGCATCGTTAAGATATCCGATCTTGTGGAATACATCGCTAAGACCACACTTGGCAAAGATGGGGATGTTGAGCTGTTCAAAACCACAAACTCCAAGCCCGAGATCGAGAAGTACGTAAACAAGGATGTTCACGCGGACATCGTTGACTTTGATAAAACCTTTACGTACGACATAATGGCATACGTTCCTGCGGGCTCAACAAAGGTCATCCTCAAAGATGAACTTAAGCCCCAGCTCAAGTTGGATTATACCGACAAGGCTGACGCAGAGGCGAAGATCGCCGCTACTGTCAAGTATCATGATAACAATAACCACAACACCGGTAACAACGGAACTGTAGCTTCAGATGGCACGTCCATAGTCAGCGGCGTTAAGGTTACCGCAGCCCTTGATCCAAATGCAAACAAGGTTGAGGTCGAGATCGATAACGCAGAAGGAAAGCTCGACGGCAAATGGGTGCAGGCTACCATCAAGGCAGTCATTGACCCAGAGGATTACGACGCGGTCATCGCAAAACTCACCGGAGCCAATCCGAGCACTGCTGATACTGATCTGAACTGGGCAAATATCAGTGCTGCAGAAAATGCTCCCGTAAACTCCGACAAGAGCCATGATGGACTTTTGAACAAAGCCTCATATAAGGTTTATGTGGATCAGAAGGGAACTTCGGACTACGAGTCCAATACTGTCACCATCAAGCCGGAGCCAATCGAGGTCAAGGTAACCAAGAAGTGGGAAGGCGATGTGACAGGCGACCGTCCTGAAGTAAATGCATTCATGGATGCCCTGAGCGTTGTTGCGGTCGATGAAGATGGACAGGAGCTGGATCCTCAGCCGGATTGCCTCACAGGAATCACGCCGACGACGACAAACGTCAAGTCCAACAACGAGTGGAAGTTCACCTGGGGCAATCTGCCCAAGCTGGAGGGCGTAACCTACAAGGTCAAAGAAGACAAGACGAAACTTCCCGCAGGATACACGGTAAATCCTGCAAGCGGCACTGTAGACAACAACGGAACCATCACAAATACCAGAACGGAGAACAAGAAATCCATCAAGGTCAGGAAGGTATGGGAAGGAGCTCAGACAAGCGAGAAGACCGCGATTGAAGTCCAGCTGTATAAAACCGTGGATGGAACAAAGTCTGCGGTAAACGGTAAAAAGGTAACCCTCGATGGCAAGACAGATGCCAACGAGAAAACAGCCTGGGAATATGAGTGGACCAATCTGCCCGAGAGAGAGAATGGAAAGGATATTACCTACTC
>CADBRY010000272.1 GCA_902797195.1 uncultured Eubacteriales bacterium | reverse complement strand
CCTGTTAAGATTATAGGTTGACCGGAATAATGGGCTGTGCTACCATTTTCATGAAGGGGAAAAGTTACAAAAGAGTTACGAAAAAGCCGCAGAAAAGTGACAAAAGAGTTACGATACAGTTACACTTTTGAAGGGGGGACAGTGCTGGGGAGGAATTAGGCGTGCATAGTTTTAATAGCTTGAGAAATGCTAAGCAGGGCAGGATCTGCAGGACGGTTGTGATCGCGTTAATGGCGGTGATAATTGGAAGCTGCGGGCTTGTGCCTTCTTTTTATGTTTACGGGGCTGACAGTGACAGCCCGGCATCACAGACTCAGGAAGCTCCCCCGGCAAATGACCAGGCGGAAGAGCAGTCAAATGACCAGGCAGAAGGGCAGTCAAATGAGCAGGCGGCAGAGATCGCAGACCCGGTGGCCCTTATAGGCGAAACCAAATACGCACGTCTCCAGGAGGCCATCGATGCTGCTCAGGACGGAGATACCATCGTCATACAGAAGGACTTCAAGGACTACGTAACCGTGTCCGGCAAGGAGATCACCATCGACCTGAACGGGAAGACCTGGAAGGCAAAGGGCGGCTCCAACATAAGATTCATAAAAGTCACTGACAAGAGCAAGGTGACCATCGCCGGAGGCACTCTTACAGGAAGCAGAGCAAAGTACGAAGAGGAAGCGGCTCTATATAACGACGGATCGCAGCTTGACCTTGTGGATGTTACCGTGACAGGGAACAACGGAGAGGTCATAAGAAACAACGACGGGATCCTCAACATAGCTGATTCGATTTTCAAAGGCAACTATTCCGCGTCAACGGACTGGTTCCGTTACATAGTCCGCAGCCATGGAAACAACGCAAAAACAACCATAGCAAATTCTCAGTTCACAGATAACGAAATGATAACCGGAGGAACGATTTACTCCTACGGATCTTCATATAAAAACAGAAGCAACAACGAGCTGAACCTTATTTCCTGTGACATAAAAAACAACAAGGTGGAGGGAAGCAACGTTTATTGTGACGGCAACACCCACCTTCGTCTTGAGGACACTACCATAAGTGAAAATGAGGCTACGGACAGGGACAGCTCGGCGACCCCCGGACTCAGGATCGGATACTGCTGGATAGAGTGGATAGACAGCGCCGTATATAACAACAAGGCTAACCCTGCCGTCTATGCGAAGGATATATACGTTTTCAGACCGGAGTATATCAATGGCGGCTACATACCCCTTCCAAAGGATATGAAGGACCACGGTAAGGCTCTCACTAACTACAAGATGTTCGATTACCGTTACGGTTATGAATTTACCAAACCCTACGACTCATCTGTGAGCTGGCTTTATACTGAGCTGGGTCTGGAAGAGGATGAGACCACGGCGGCGGTGGCGGAATACAACGGCACAGAATATCCTTCCGTGGCAAAGGCGGTCCAGGCAATGGAAGGCAAGCCGGGCACAGTGCGCATCATAAAAGATGCTGCCATATCGGATACATTTGACGCCCACGACGGCATCATCATAGACCTGGACGGACACAGTGTCACCACCAAGAGCAAATCCAGGCCCATATTCAAAATCAACGGAGGCGAAGTCACCATACAAAATGGCACCCTCACAGGAGGGACTGCCGGCCAGGGAAGCGTGATAGATGCATCCAATACCACCTTCACGGTGAAAGATGTGGGTTTCATCGATAATAAGAATGACGCCGTATATGTGAGATACGGGAACCAGACGGAAGCGGCCAGAAAAAAGGTAGACTTCACCGGCTGTACATTCAAGAACAATGGAACCAACAGCGGCGACTATGCCATAAGCATCGCAGAGTGTGATTCCAATATCACAGACTGCGTGTTCGACGGCAACACCGGTGCAATAAGAATGTATGAGATCGGTGATGACGGAGCTCCCACAGACTTCAATATAACAGGCTGCAAGTTCATAAACGGAACAGACCTGCAGCTGGAGTCCCACCTTTGCCCGGACAGCAAGGCCACCATCACAGACTGTGAGTTCACAAACAACAAGCTCAGCAACTCCAAGTATCTCATAAGGGTAGGAGAGGGCTACAGCAGCAGCCCAAGGATAGGAGGCTCATACCTTTTCAAAAACTGCACCATATCTGACAACACAGATGCAGAGGAGACGACCATAGCTGCAGAGACGGGAGAAGTCACATTCGAAAACTGCCTCATCTCAAACAATAAGGCAGGAACCGCAGGCGCCATTGAAGCTTCACCTCTGTGTCAGCTTGTGCTCAAGGATACGGTCATCAAGAATAACGAGAATACATCCATTGAAAGAAGCGCATCAGGGGGCGTGGCCTTACGTTCAGCATCCTTTATAAGAATGGACGTACTCACAGGCGGTAAAGAGGACCAGGGGTTCTACGCGGCGTCTCTTAAAATGACAGGGGGAGCTCTTTACGGTAACAACAATCCGGGAACGAGCCCGGCTGCGGCAGATCTCTTCGTAAGCTATGAGTGTGAGATCCAGGTGCCTGAAGTCACCGCAATGAAGGACGGGGACTACGATTTCAACGGCCTCGTCTGGAAGGACGACGATAAATCAGAAGGGGAGACCCTGCCTGATGTGAAAAACGGCAGCAACAGATACTACAGCGTAGGGGTGCCCATGGGGGTCAAGCAGATCTACATCGACGGTGTCAATGGCAGCGACGATAATTTTGGTACCAGGGAAGCTCCCGTAAAGACAATGGAAAGGGCAACGGAGCTGGCCAATGAATACAGAAGCAAGTGCATCATGGTCCTGGATACGGTGACCTTTGCAGCCGGAGAAAAACCGGTCATAGATCTTAAAGAAGTGGCGGTCAAAAGAAGCAAGGGCTTCACCGGAGTGCTCTTCGATGTAGCCGAAGGAGCGGAGCTTACGGTAAAGAATACGGTGATAGACGGTAACTCGGAAATAACGGCGCCATCCAAGGGATCCCTGATAAAAGTCGAAAAGGGAGGCAACCTGGTCCTTGACGCGGGGGCCGTCCTTAAGAACAACGGCTACCATACTTCATATAACAACGAACACGGGGGAGGCGTCTACTGCCTTGGAGACATGGTGATGAACAACGGCGCCCTCATACATCACAACTACGCAATAACCGGCGGAGGTGTGTGCGTCGAGGGAGGAACCTTCATAATGAACGGTGGTGCCATCGACGATAACGTTGCCCTTTGGAGAACAGGCTCAAGTTACGGAGACTCCTGCGGCGGAGGCGTGGCGGTGACCCACGGCGGTTACATGGAGATGCGAGGCGGCGTCATCAGCAACAACGAAGGTCTGAAGAACGGCGGAGGAATATCTCTGGGTACGGCAAACCCCACTTCCGTAAAGAGCAGATGGGCAACTGACCTTGGAATATCCAGGCTGCTCATGACGGGAGGAACCATCTCGGGCAACAAGGCATACACCGCAGGTGGCGGCATATTCGTGCAGAACAGCACGGAAGCTACCATAGTCAGGGGAACCATAAAAGACAATATAGCCGAGGGCAACCTCTGGCCCCGTACAGGAAACAATGATCCCTGCTATTTCGCGGGAGGCGGCATCTACGTAAACGGCTATCACGAGACGGGCAACAGCGCCTTCGGTCTGGAAAACGGCAAGCTCTATCTCACAAATGTAGAGATCGCCGACAACTACTCCAAGTGGGAAGGCGGAGCTCTGGCCGTGTGCGGAGCCGGCAGCGGGACCATCAGCGATATCAAAGGCACGGTGATCTACGACAACTTCTCCCGAGGTGACGGCAGTACCACAAGACAGAGAAACGGCGTTGGCCCCGGATGGAACGGCAACTACGATGTGCTGTTTGACAACGTCAGCTTTACATTCGACTACGACAAATGGAACTGGAATCCGCCCTATGAGATGGAGACTCTGGAGTATGAATCCTATCTTTCCGACCGGATGCTCAACGGAGGTCTCTACAACTGGACCGACGAAAATGGAGACGAGGTAAGCGCGGAACGTATTAATAAGATCAACAAGCATACAGTTCTCAACACCGAGGCTACGGCAAGCGATCCGGATGTTAAGGAGTCGGTTGCAAAGGCAACGGTACATATCCTGGGCAACGTGTCCGATTCAAACGGAGGCGGAATAGGATGCAACGGCGTGATGTCCATTGGACAGCTGCCCGACTATGTAGACATAGAAGTGAACAAGAACTGGAATGACTCAGGTCATGAAGGAGAGAGACCGGACAGCATCAAGGTTGACCTTATGAGAGACGGAGAACTCTACGAATCCAGGGTGATCACAGCCGACGAGAATGGTGAGTGGAATACGGTCTTTGCCGAACTGCCCGAGTACCATACCACCAAAAACGGCGAACAGACCAAGGACAAGTACGTGTATACGATCGTGGAAGATATGACCTACGTTCCCGCAGGCCGGGATGAAATCATAGGAGACAGATACGAGTCCGTTTCCACGGAGAACTACGAGTACAAATGGGAAGTGGTCAACGCATACAACTATGTGAAGCCCTTTGAAGAAGAACCTGAAGAACCGCCCAAGGACGAAGAAAAGGTGAAGGAAGTGATCGAGACACCTTCCAGGGAAGTCAGCACCGGTGCAAAGGTCAAAGACTCCGAGGAAGTCCCAATGCTCAAGACCAACGGCGGAGCTGTCAAGGACAGCAGGACAAGCACGGGAGATGAGTCGATGCTGGCGCTGGCCATGCTGATCATGGCACTCGCCGCAGGAATGATCATCACCATGAGGAACCGGGCAAGGCAGTAAAAAGGCTTTGGGCAAAGCAGTGAAAATAATGCTTGCATTGCCTTTGCATATATGTTAATTTATTTACCGTAGTAAGCAGAAGTTATCCGCTT
>CADBRY010000271.1 GCA_902797195.1 uncultured Eubacteriales bacterium | reverse complement strand
TCGAAGAGCACCGGCCGGCGGTCGTTTGAATATCCGGGCCATGGCTTCGGCGGCGGACCGGGGATCTCGGCCTTGGCGGCATTCTCACCAACAGGGAGCCCCGCAGAGCTGCCGGCGTTCCCACCAACTGGGAGCCCCACGGAACTGCCGGCGTTCCCACCAACTGGGATCCCCGTGGAGCTGGCGGCATCCCGGCCGGCCTCGGACAGCCCATGCGCCTCGCCCCGACCACCCGTCTCGGACAACCCATGCGCCTCGCCCCGATCGGCGTCCTCGGACAGTCCATGTGCATCGCCCCGACCGCCCGTCTCAGGCAGCCCACGTGCCATCTCCTGCTCGGCCTCGGAAAGTTCATACACCCCGTGGGCCAGGACCACAGGCTCGCTCCCAAAGAGCTGGTAGGCCACGGGGCCCTCTTCATCACCGATGGCAAGAAGATCCGAAGTCTTCCTGTCCCCGTACCAGAGGCCCTTGGCGCTGACCATCTCCGTATACGTCAAAGAAGCCCCGGCTTGATAGCAGAGGCTTCGCATTGCCTGATCAGTTATTCCCGCCAGCGGTGCCAGCAGAAGGGGATTATCCAGAATCAGATTACCTATTTTTAAATTCATTCTCCTCGTAGTCCTCGACTTGTTTTCGGAAATCTTCGTCGGAAATGGACTTATTCTTGCTTTTGTTCTTTCTGTACAGTATCTCCAGACCTTCCAGGGTGAGAAGCTTGTCCACGTGATCGATGCAGTCGATCCCTTTTTCGATCATGGTGGCGAGACCGCCGGTGGCTATGACCAGAGGATCTTTTTCCGAGCCGGTGTACTCTCTAAGTTCTGTCTTCATCTTCCGGACCACAAAGTCGATCATGCCCATGTGACCATAGACCAGACCGGACTGGATGCTTGCATTGGTGTTCTTGCAGATCACATGTCCCGGTTCTTCCAGTTCCACTCTGGGCAGTTTGGCTGTCTTCTCAAAAAGAGCATCCGATGAGATCTTCAGACCCGGGGCTATGGTTCCTCCAAGGTATTCACCCTTGTCTGTTATGGCGCAGAATGTGGTCGCCGTACCAAGGTCGATGATTATGACGGGACCGCCGTATTTTTCCACGGCGGCTGCCGCATTTACGATACGGTCAGCGCCAACCTGCTTGGGGTTGTCGTACTTGATGATAAGCCCGGTTTTGATCCCGGGACCGATCACTATCGCCTTGCGCCTGAAGTACTTTATGGAAAGATGCTGAAGCGTATAGAGAATCGATGGTACTACCGTAGCTATGATCACATCACTGATGTCGTCGGGATCAAGTTCCTGATACTGAAAGAGCTGGTTGATGATCATTCCGTACTCATCAGCGCTCTTTCTTGTATCCGTCTCGAGACGCCAGTTGGTAATAAGCTTACCATCTTTAAATACACCAAGAACAATGTTGGTGTTTCCTACGTCAAAAGCAAGCAGCATATTTTATTTGAAAGTCATCAGTGTGTCGCCGGAATTTACGGATGCACCCTTTGCTACGGGGATGGATGCAACTGTTCCATCTGCAGGTGCTGTGATCTCGTTCTCCATCTTCATGGCTTCCAGGATAAGAACTACCTGTCCGGCCGTTACAGCTGCTCCCTCTGCAACCTTGATGTCCAGAACTGTTCCGGGCATTGGTGCTGTAAGAGCTCCGGCTCCTCCTGCAGGAGCTGCTGCCGGTGCCGCTGCAGGCGCTGCCGCAGGTGCGGGTGCTGCTGCCGGTGCCGGTGCGGGTGCTGCCGCAGGTGCAGGTGCTGCTGCCGGTGCTGCGCTGCCGCCGGCCTCTTCAACTTCTACCGCATAGGTTGTTCCATTCACAGTGATGTTGTACTTCTTCATTTTATCTTTTCCTTTCGATATACCGAATCAATATATGTGCTGTAAATATGTCCTTTTACTAATACATTTTCCGGGTAGCCATTCTTGCCTCATTTGCCGCGTTGGCCCAAGGGGTGCTCTCTCCGGGAAGTCTTGTTATCTTCCTTACCAGAAGATTGTCCGGACTGGTTCCCTCGTGAGCCGCGATGGCTGCTGCGATGACCGCTATGAGGCTGTCATCTGAGGTCTGGGCTGCAGGAGCGACCTCGGTCGCTTCAGGCGTTGCCTTTGTAACAGCCTCTTCCTTTTTACCGGCCTTGTCCGCGGTATTCATTGCCTTTCCCATAATGGCTATGAATATCCAGATCAGGATCAGGACGGCAAAGGTTATTCCCATACCCAAAACCATGGTTATGAGGGATCCCGTCATCTTCTCACCGAAGGACAGGCTCTGCATTGTTTCCGGATCTCTGAAGAGATCCATCAAGGTTTCATTACCGTTCATCTACTTCACCTCCTAGAGCGGAATATTTCCGTGCTTCTTGGCAGGTAGCAGTTCCTTCTTGGTGGCCAGCATATCGAAGGCGCTGATGATGCGCTGTCTCGCCGTAGCCGGTTCGATAACGTCATCCACATATCCAAGACTTGCCGCATAGTATGGGTTATTGAACTGTTCTTCGTATTCGTTGATTCTCTCCTGACGGACCTTATCGGGATCATCGGAAGCCGCGATCTCCTTCTTTACGGAAGAGATGATGTTTACGGCACCGGATGCGCCCATTACCGCGATCTGTGCAGATGGCCATGCCATAACGATATCGGCACCCAGTTCTTTGTTACACATACCGATGTATGCTCCGCCGTATGCCTTTCTCAGGATCATTGTGACCTTGGGCACCGTGGCTTCGCAGTATGCGTAAAGGATCTTTGCGCCGTGGCGGATGATGCCGCCGTACTCCTGATTGGTTCCGGGAAGGAATCCGGGAACGTCCTCTATGGTCAGGAGAGGAATGTTGAATGCATCGCAGCGGCGAATGAATCTTGCTGCCTTATCCGATGCATCGATGTCCAGACATCCTGCGCCCACAGCCGGCTGGTTGGCGATAACGCCCACCGTGGATCCGCCCATGCGGATGAAGCAGGTGACGATGTTCTTTGCGTACATTGCCATAACGTCGAAGAGTTTGCCGTCATCGGCTATTCCGCGGATGATGTCGTAAATATCGTAACCCTTGTTGGGGTTGTCGGGAATTATATCGTTGAATTCCGGTATCTGTCTGTTGACGTCGTCTGCGCATGCATACGTAGGCGGCATTTCAACATTGTTTGAAGGCAGATATGTGAGAAGCTCTCTGACCTGCATGAGAGTGTCTCTGTCATCGGCACCCATGAAGTGAGCAACGCCGCTTATTGTGTTATGGGTTCTGGCGCCGCCCAGCTGTTCGGAAGTAACTTCCTCACCGGTTACGGTCTTGATAACATTGGGGCCGGTAATGAACATCTGAGATGTCTGGTCCACCATGAAGATGAAGTCCGTAATGGCAGGGGAATAAACCGCTCCGCCTGCGCATGGTCCCATAATGACCGAGATCTGAGGAATAACTCCCGATGAGATCGTGTTGTTGTGGAAGATCTTAGCGAATCCCGAGAGAGCCGCAACGCCTTCCTCGACTCTGGCACCGCCGGAGTCCTGAAGTCCTACGATGGGAGCTCCCATTTTGAGAGCCATGCCCTGGACCTTGACGATCTTTTCCGCATGATATTCTCCAAGAGATCCTCCGCTTACTGTGAAATCCTGAGCAAAGGC
>CADBRY010000270.1 GCA_902797195.1 uncultured Eubacteriales bacterium | reverse complement strand
TAAGGATCTTTGGCCATGAAAGAACAATTCTCTGAAGTTATTGTTAAGGCATTGAAAGCCACTGGGTACACAGGGAAGAAAGACAACAAAAGATTTAAATCAGCTGTACTCGATTATTCAACAGAGCATACTGATGAGGGCGAGTTCGTTTTCCGTGTCGTTGATGACGTGTTTATCAGTATCTGCAGCAAGTCTTTCACATGCAACCCTGAACAGATAGATTCAATAAAGCAAACAGCCTCAGAATATCTTCAGAACAACAGATACCATACATCTAAAAAGTTTTCTGATTATATATCTGACCAGATAGTTAATGGTTTTTTGAGATATGTGGATAAGGACTTTTATATTACTTATCCAGAAAACAATATCGAAGAGGAGATTGAGTACGAGCCTCCAAGTTTTTCCTTTGCAGATACAGAAAAAACTGCACCTAAACCTGAACTTGAAGATGAAGATAAGGATATTGAGACTGAGTTCCCTTATTCGTTTTATGCAGATACAGAAAAAACCACCGATGAACCTGAATATGAAAGCATCACAGATAAAACTCCCGATGATTTCCAGTACTATATTCCTAATTCTAAAAGTATTTCTAGAATCACTTCTGAATTGGAAAAGGAGCCCATAATAATCGGTGATACAACAGAGACCTCTGAAAGTAGCTTTCAATATGAAGATGCACATAAGACACGTAAAAAGCCACGCACAGGCGTCATAATACTGATTATTCTCTGCCTTCTAGCACTTGTTGGAACATTTTCAGAGCGCTATCTGTTGGAAAAAGACGATGCAGTTTCGGAAAAAAACAATAAAGAGTCTGCCGGTTCGTCTGAGGGAATTACTTTTACCGACAATCGTATCAGCTATACCGATAATAGTGTTACTATGCTTATTCCCAGTGATTTATTAACTAATACATATGATTACACTGGAGATTATTTTGATGTATCAATATCTTTAAATCATTACCACGATTATTCTGCATTTATGGATAGCATTTCAAATGCTTCGGGTGACGATGTGCTAACAGAACCTGAACTGATACTCATAGATGGTGAAGAGAGTTACTGGACTGAAAAAAGAAGCGATAGTTATTTCGCAAAGAAAATATATCTGCCTGTTGAGATATATGGTCATTATGATGAAATACACTATGTTTGTATAGAAACAAGCGTTTATTTATCTTCGCTTGAAGATAATAATTATAAAATCAAGAAATCAGAAGAATATTTCAATAGAATCATAAATGAAGCAGAATACATTGACACATATGTAATAAGAGCCGAAGGTTCAGTAATCAGCTTATTCGGGTTGGAGATACCAGGCGATGATTTGGACTTAGATTCCACATACTGTAGTTATACTGAAATAAATCTAGATTGTATTGATTTATCATATAGTCAATACGAATATGATAACGGAATCTCCAAATCTTTTAATGAATTTAAAGAGTTTCATAATCAATTGTTTTCCGATGATTCTGAAGTTGATTATTATTATGTCGATAGTGGTGATGCTGATATCGACGGCGTAAAAGGTAAATGGATCACATATAATTATGAAAGTGAAGGCAGTATCGATGGAGAATACTATCTTATTATCCCGGACGATAAGAATAAGAGAATGTTACAACTTGAATTGGAGTTTGAAGGCGATATAAACAAACAGACTGGGTATATTGAAGAGATAGTAGATAGCTTGCAATTTATATAATGAATTTCATAATAATGGTCAGTTATGTTTATGGTTAAAGGTCTAAAAATCATGAATACTAAAAAAAATAAAGAACAAAACTTTGCAGAAATCATTTACAAATCATTAGAAGCTATTAATTATTCCAGTGAAAGCGATAATGATAAACTGAGAGCTGCTGTGCTTGATTTTTCTATATCATATCCGGACGAGGGTAAATTCTTTTTTAGTGCTGCAGACGATGTATTCATTCGAATATGCAACAATGTGAATTTTAAAAAACCCGAACAGATGGCAGCAATCATACAATATGCATCGAATTACCTTCAGAACGGAATTTATCGTACATCCCCAAAATATTCGAATTATATTGCCAATCAGGTTGTTAAAGGATTTTTGATATACTCTAGCCGTCAGACAGAAATTGTCGATAGTGAATATAGTCCTGACTATTTTGCTGATGATCTGGAAGCAAGATCAGAAATCCCCCAGTATGACGTCCAAGACAGCGTCGCCAAGGCTCTGGAGGAGACTGCAAGAATAAGAACAGAAGAAGAAAAGAAAATCATAGCTGCTCTTGAAAGAATAAGAAGTGGCAGATTCGGATAGATGCTAAGGAGGTCCGAAGAAGTATAAATACATAAAAACAACTAAATAGAGCTTAAAAACAAAACATATTACTTTAGAATAATAATAACCAACCATAGATGGTTATGGAGGAGTTAAATGGACGAATACACAAACAGATTTCTTATAGAAAATATGGCTATATCTCAGGATGTTCTGAATCTTGTTGCGAAGTGCGAGATGGATCTTTCGGTCAGATTCGCCCAGCTTGACGATATAATGACTTATAACCAGTACAAAGTGCTGGATGCCTTCCAGGAGAACAATATTAGAGACCTTCATTTTTCCTGGAAGACGGGATACGGCTACGACGATCCTGGAAGGGATGCCATAGAGAGACTTTATGCGGATATTTTCGGCACTGAAGCTTCTCTCGTGCGCCCCATAATAGTAAACGGCACCCACGCCCTTACCCTTGCTCTTGCAGGCGTTCTGCGCCCCGGAGATGAGATGATCTACTGCACCGGAGGCCCATATGACACTCTGGAAGAAGTGATAGGTATAAGAGGAGAAGGGAAGGGCTCCTTAAAGGAATTCGGTATAAAGTATAAACAGGTGGAGCTTAAAGAGGACGGATCCGTTGATTTTGCAGCTCTCAAAGAGGCTATCGGACCGGATACCCGTATGGTCTGTATGCAAAGGGCAACGGGATATGCCTGGAGAAAGGCAATCACCATAGAGCAGATAGAAGAATGGGTGCGTTTTGTAAAGGCAATCGATCCAAAGATAATCTGCATGACGGACAACTGCTACGGGGAGTTCCTGCATATAAAAGAGCCTACCGACGTTGGCGTGGATATTATGGCAGGGTCCCTCATAAAGAATCCGGGAGGGGGGCTCGCCTTAAGCGGAGGATATGTTGCCGGGCGCCGGGATCTTATAGAAAAAGTATCATACCGCATGACCTCACCGGGAATCGGCGGGGAATGCGGCCTTACATTCGGACAGACCAGATCCATGATGATGGGGCTGTTCCTTGCTCCAAAGACTGTAAACGGCGCGGTCAAAGGCGCAGTTCTCTGTGCAGAAGCCTTCAGAAGACTGGGCTATGATGTGTGTCCCGGTCCTGAAGAGGTGAGAAGCGATATCATACAGGCTGTAAAACTGGGCTCAGAAGAGGCTGTTGTGGCCTTCTGTCAAGGTGTCCAGGCGGCGGCTCCCGTGGAATCGAACGTTATGCCTGAACCCTGGGATATGCCCGGATACGAGGATCAGGTAATAATGGCAGCGGGAGCATTTATTCAAGGCTCATCCATTGAGCTTTCCGCGGACGCGCCCATTAGAGAGCCTTACGCCGTCTATTTTCAGGGAGGATTGACTTACGAACACTCAAAAATGGGCGTTATCAAGGCGCTGCAGGCAATGAATGAACGGGGGCTGCTGAAGTTTTAGCTTATGAAAGAACCTGAGAACAATATTGGTAATAATTCTATAGAGAAAGATCGGGACAGCAATTCCCGCTCTGAAAAAGAAGCGCGCCGGAAGAAGTTCAAGAAAATATCCGCCGCTCTTAAGCTGTGTCTGCTGTTGATAATAGTCGTGGCCATACCGGCATACATTTTCTTTTTTCAAATAGATTTTCTCCAGGAATTCTCATCCCTTAAGGATATCGAAAACTTCTTCATGCAGTACCGGCATCAAAGCATGCTGATCTACTTCGGCCTGCAGATCCTGCAGATAGTGATATGTATAATCCCGGGACAGACCATGCAGTTTGCGGCGGGTTATATATTTCATTTCTGGATAGGTTTTATGATAGCCGCAACGGGAGCCTTCATTGGCACCATCATTACTTATTATCTTGCCAGGATCCTGGGCAGGGATGCTATGCATATGATCTTCGGAGAGGCCAAGATCAACGATATGCTTCACAAGATAAACAGCAAGAAGGGTGTAGCCATCGTTTTTCTCATCTATCTGATACCCGGGATACCAAAGGATCTCTGTACCTATGCAGCGGGTCTGTCAGAAATGAAAATAAAACCATTTCTTATTCTCTCCATGGTGGGGCGGATGCCCGGTATGATAGGATCACTTCTGATGGGGCAGCAGGTGCACATAGGTGGATATACAAGCGCCGCCATAATAGCCTCGTGTTTTATAGTGATGTTTGTTCTGGGAATATTCTTCAGAAGCAAGGTCACTGATTTTCTTGACGGCATCTATGTCAAACTCTCAAAGATGATGTAAAACCCTGAATCAGGGGGCTGTGAAAAAAAAACGAAAGAAATGTAATGTGAAAAAAACCGAAAGAAAGTTCTTGACAAAGAACAAATGTTCTGTTACTCTATTCTCAAGAAAAGAACAAATGTTCACAAAGGGGAGAAAGGAGCGGAACAGAGATGAATGCAGGAATACGCAGGTATAGAATAAAGTCAAGATTCAGGTTCACAGCTTTTATAGTAATAGTAATGTTGCTCATAGTCGGAGGTCTGAGCTTTGTGACAGGCACTGCAAGATCTACAGCCACGACCGTAGATGAATATACGACCTACACAGTATGCGCCGGTGATACGCTTTGGTCCATAGCCGATGAGTATAGAGACGAGGCCACAGATGCCCGTAAGGCGATCTTCGTCATATCAAAGGTCAACGATATTAAAGCAGAGGACCTTCAGCCAGGTATGGTTCTGACCATACCCACGGATCTGTAGAGAAGAACAGTCATACTGATATACTAAATTGCATACCATGCAGAATAACTCCCGTAAACCAATTTCTGCTTGGAAAAGACCCCGGATAATATTATTTATCACGGGGTCTAACTATTCATATAATATTTATTTAATTAAAACTACAATAATTATTATATCAGGGGGATATTGCTAAGAGCCCGGGAGGCCTTGGAATCACTAAAAGCAGCCTCCCTCGGCCTTATTCGACACAACTCTTCCCAAAATTATGATTATCGGAAGAGTTACCATTCTTCTCCCTGCTCACTATTCTCTTCTTCAGAATCCTTGCCCTGTAATCTTTCGTCGTATTTTACAGAAGCTGCAAACCCGGCATTACCTTTCTTGTGTGCGATCACTGCTCCTGTTATAAATGATATGATCATAATTATCATTATCACTGCTACGATTATACTGTCCATAATTCTTCACCTGATATTATACTCCTATCCTCTTTGTGGAAGCAAAAGTTCCCAGTCTTTCAGCCCTTGCTTTTTAAGCTGGCGCATATCCTCGGGATCGCTGGTAAGGAACCATCCCATCATTCCATCATTCATCTTTGTTTTCCGTGGAAGTTGACAATTTGTTGGGACAGTTTCTTTTTCGATCCATTGGACTCCCATGCGTTTGAAGACCCCTTTTCGGGGAAGGTATTCAAGGGATGGAAAATACTTTTTAAGACGATCCATCTCGCATATGTACACCTTGTCAGGATTGGAGGTGTCCAGAGGATCTTCGCTGTCATCAAAAAGAAATCGCCAACCGGAATCTTTTCCTTCACGACTTCCTGCACGATAGGCAAAACCTATCTGCCCTTTCTTTAATGCTTTTTCTGTTACGATCGCTGTTTTCATGGTACTAATATTATAATATATATGTGTTAAAGCTGACTACTTGCCAAAGAGCAGTTCCACCACCCTCTTGCTGGAGTTTCCATCCTCGTAAGGGTTGTATTTTTTATTGAATTCGTTAAATTTATCGGTCCATTTATCGGGATCGATGTTCTTTATTTCTGAGATCAGATCTTTTTCTTCTGTCACTATGGGTCCGGGCAGCTCTTCAAGATCGATGTAGAAACCTCTTATGTCGTCGGCATAGTCTTCTTTGTCATACATATAGAAAACTATGGGACGGCGCAGGTTTGCAAAGTCAAAGAATACGCTGGAGTAATCAGTGATGAGCAGATCTGAGATGATGTACAGCTGTGATATGTCATCCAGTGCAGTGACATTGTAGACGAAGCCCTTATATTTGGTGAAGTCAAAGTTGTCCGCCACAAAGTAATGGACTCTGAAGAGCATCACATATTCATCCCCAAGCTCTCTCTTCATCAGATCCATGTCCATTCTAAGGTCGTAAACATAGTCTTTGCCGTCGTGTTTGTTGTCTCTGAAGGTGGGAGCATACAGGATGACTTTCTTGTCAGCGGGGATACCCAGCTCTTCCTTAAGTTTTACAACATCTTCTTCCCTGTAGTTGAAGAGGATGTCGTTTCTGGGATAGCCTGTCTCAGTCAGAATGGTTGCCTTTCCAAGGGCCTCCAGATTAAAGGCGGTCCGGAACTTGTCCGTGGCAAATGGGGATGGTGACAGAAAATAGTCGTAACGAACCACATCCAGGTTGTTCTTGCTGTGGATCTCATCGATTGAATTGATGGCGTTTCCGTGTTCAGCCGCAATATCGCAGCGCAGACGCTTAAGGGGCGTTCCGTGCCAGGTCTGAAGGAAAACCTGTCCTTCTCCCGGGGTGACTCCGTAGTCAAGGTTGGAGTTTGTTATAACATACTTGGCTGATGCCATTTTCCCATAGTATGCCCGGTCTTCCTTGGAAAGTGTCTCCACACCTTCAAGCTGGGGAAAAAGGTCGGTCTTTGATTTTGGATCGTTGAATATCCAGATATACTTAAAATCCTTGAATCTGGGATCACTGAGCATGTATTCGTAGATGGCTCTGGGATTGCAGCCGTACTGTCTTCCCATAAAGGTCTCAAAAACAACGGTCTTATCATCCATTTCCACATTGCGGCTGCGGCGTTTGTACAGCCACTTTTTTTCCGCAACATGGACCTTACGGACGAAGACCCTTTGTTTCCCGTGTTTTATCAGGTATTTTCGTATGTATTTCTTGATAGTCTCCAGAGTGCTGCTCATATTCCCTCGTTCATGCTTCCCATTCTGTATCCTGCAAGATCCATAGTAACATAGGTGAAGCCGATGT
>CADBRY010000269.1 GCA_902797195.1 uncultured Eubacteriales bacterium | reverse complement strand
TAAATTGAAACACACGAAAAAACGGCCCTCACATTTAGGGTCGTTTTCCGTATTTGGCCTGTTTGTCGAACCAGACCTCTGTAATGTGAAAATACGACTATTATTTTACCGTTTTTATGTACTCTGCATATGAACGCGGCTCTTTTATTTTGTCGTAAGCAAAGCCACAGTAACGATAAATGCACTCCTGCACATAACGCTTCATTAACTTGTCATCGTTGTTTTTGTATCCTCTGCACCCGATCCTCATTTCCAGGATGTTGGAGGGGGTGACTTTTATAAGTTTGTAAATTATATAACCCGCGTCATCAAAGCCCGTCACAACGACTCGTGCATAGCCTTTGCTCTTTTCATATTCATCAAGAAGGACTTTTTTTGATTTGGTGATCTCGGCACCTTCTATGGCGAGAGCTTCATCTTTAACGGAAGACAGATTCTTCTTATCCGTTCTTGAGATCAAAGAGAAAGTCAGCGTAGATCCCTCTGATCCCATGAATGTATGTGTCTCTACATTCGTTCCAAGAAGCATGGGAGAATCGGTAAAGCTACTGTCGACCCGATTGTATAGATATGGCGGATAACTGAAGAAAAATCCTTCATGATCAGAGTAGTAGGACAGATACTTCTTGGGCTCCAAATTCAAACTGTAGTCTTCAATCTGGCGGGGATCGATCGTAAACAGCACATCCTGTTTTTCTTCCGCGACTCCGGTTGTCGTCGGTTCGTTCACTGTAGTCGTTGTCCCAGCTCCATCTTCCATTTCGGAGATCTCGCGATCATCTTTTTCCAATGCGTCCGCTTCGGTCTGTATCTCCAATACAAATGCTTTGCTGATATCGTTGTTTTCGCCAGACTTCACCGAATATGAATCCGAACTCTCATAGGGCTCGTAGTCGTTTGCCTCAAAGAGGAGCGTGTATTCACCGGGAGGTAATTCAACTTCGAAATATCCATCCTGGCCCGTTGTGTCTGTGTTGTCGTGAGATGTATGCTTTTTCCCGTTTTCATCAATGGCAGTTACATCTACACCACGAATAGGAGCCTCAAAGGAATCCTTGACATATCCGCTGATAGTTCCCACATCATCAGCAGGATTCTTGGAAATCATGTATATGGCGCCGATGACCAGAATAACGGCAAGAGCTGCGATGATACCAATAGTGCTGTTCTTTTTCCGCATTACGATAGCCTTTCTTCAGTTTTCCACACGGTTCATTTTGAAATATAGAATTATTCCAGAAAGCAAGGAACAAATACATATTAACAGCGCAAGATAACGCCAGCAATACAGAATATATGCTGCATCTGCATGGAAGTAATCCAGTTCCTGTCCGGGCAAAAGCAGACTGTTCAGATCCGCAATGGAGCCAAAGGCATAAAACCCCCATCTTGCCGTCGTGAAATTGGCTGCTTTCCCCATAATACCGCTCAGATCAAAAAGACATCCGCTCAACAGGAGCTGTGAAATCAAAACAACGGGAATCACTGTCATGATAGATGTGATACTGTTGATCATCATTCCCATCAGGAATCCCAACATGTCCGCACTCATTGAAATCAGAAAGAAAGTTATACAGTAGTCAAGAATACAATTGGATGTTACTATCCCGCTATTGTCGAGATCGAAAAACATGCTGAACACAAGAGCACAAACGACCGATTCTACTGCGCACAGGAACATCTGGATAAGAAAATTCGCCGAAACATAAATGCGCACAGGCAGGTACTTATCAAGGTCGTCCAACAGATACTCACGTTCCGAATAGAAAATTGCAACCGAATTGAAAAGTCCACACCAGATACTGCACATCAAAACGGAGAACAGACAAGATTTTGTTGCGGGATAAGTCTCAAAGACATCTTTTTGGACAGCATAACATGTGATCGTTATTATCATCGCCGTCATAAGTGTATTTCCCAACAAATTGGATGCTTTAGTGGATATCCATCTTCGTATGTAGTCAAAAAAATCTGCCATTTCTCTATTACTGTATAATCATATTATATATGACCTGCTCTTTTCTCTCGATAGTCCGAAAACTTTCGGATGAAATAGTCTGCTTCTCCCAGCCCTCCTTCATCAGTAGCGTTGACTTTAGAAAGAATATCTACATAATCATCGACGCCAAAAAAATCACGAATATATTCAGGAGCACCGGAATATGTAATCCTTCCACATTTGGTAGAACTTTTGACCAGCACTATGACCCGGTCGTAGAGTTCAATATTTACGATATTGTGTGATATGATGATCGTAGTCTTGTTCTCTGTGTGTGTTATGTTACATAGTTTTGATATAAGATCTCTGGAAACACCACAATCCAATCCGGTATCGATCTCATCGGCTATGATAATGCTTTTTCCACGTATCAGTTCTTTTGCAATCGATACGCGCTGTTGCTGTCCGCCGGACAATCTGCGGATCTCATGTTCTTTTACGCTCTGCAGGCCCATTGACTCGACATAGTGTTCGACGACTTTATTCAGTTCATCTTTCGAGTACAACCGAGAAAACAGTCCGGACCAGTAAATTGCATCCTGTGCCGTTTCCCTCACATTCAAGGCAGGATGCTGTGGAATGTACGCGATATGCTCCCGTTGATAATCGGTGACCTCTCCATCATAGGAAGTTGTCCCTATAAGGCACTTTATCAGGGTGCTCTTGCCAGCTCCGGATGTGCCTATGATCAGTGTAGTCTTCCCTTCCGGGAATACCACATGAACATCCTTTAGAGCCAGTTTGTCTTTATAGCGTTTTTCTCTGATATCAACACGCATCTTTTTCTGCCAAAAATAATCTTTTGATGTCTATAAGGATACATAAGCTAACGACACAATTATACACAACATGACGGAAAGGGTAAACCGCACGAGGCAAGCATGTTTAATACAAAAGATATGTTCAGTTTAGCATCTGCTTTTTTTATATATGTTTTGATCCTGTCTCTGTCAGATCTCGCATCGTCCCCCCCACTTTTACCATCTTCACGCATATTACCACCTCTGCCACTTTGATTCAAGTAATATCGGAAGGGGAATGTTGCACTAAGTATATCACAGATCGATTTCATCAACTCGGACTCAAAATAAATCC
>CADBRY010000268.1 GCA_902797195.1 uncultured Eubacteriales bacterium | reverse complement strand
TTCTGGACAGGATATACAAGGTACAAGATTTTGGTCATCGCCGGGCTGATGCTGCTGGCTCTGGGAAGTTTGATGATTTGGTTCAGCCGCAGAGAAAAGAGACGCAGGGCAGAGGAAGCGGTCGTCGCATCTGAGGAGGCAGCTTCGGAGCTGGTCTACACCTCTCTGGGCGAAACATTCACAGTGCGGCCGGCGGAGAAGCGCTGAGCCGAGGAAGCGATGGAGAAGCGCTGAGCAGAAGGCGGAGGCGGCAGAGAAGCACTAAACTGACAGTGCGGCCGGTGGTCCCGTGACAATAAATAAGGTGGCCCGCCACATTATAAAAAAGGTGGCTTCGCCACTTATTAGTCAGTGGTTACCTTTTTTGAAACTTCGTAAATTTCGTAAACGAAATTTCCTACATTATAAAAAACCGGCAGCGGGTTCTGCCGGTTTTAGTTTTGGGATCATTTCTTATAGATGAATATCTTTGTTCCAGGCTCGCAGGTCTGGATAATTTTTTTCATGTTGCCTTTGGATACGGCCACGCAGCCAAGGGTGTAGTTGTTGTATCCGAAGCAGTGAAGGAAGATTGCGGATCCTTTGCCGTATTTGCCGGCTTTGTTGTAGCCGATATTCATGGCATAGGCGTACTGCTTTGTGTACCTGATCAGGTGCTCGCCGCGGCATCTGTGGGGCGTGCGCTTGATGTTGATCATCTTGTTGTAGTGTGATCTGTCGCCGCACCAGTAGTGATTGCTGGTGACCTTGGTGTAGCGCATTTTGCTGCCGGGGTTTTTAAGGATGCCGAAGGGAGTCTCCAGGCTGAAGGTGCCGGTTGGTGTTTTCCGATCTCCCTCTTTGACCTTGTTGATTCCGTTCTGGCCTACATAGGCCTTGCAGTGAAGGACCTGATACCACTTTTTATCTTTGCCTCTTTTGTAGAGGGTGAGGGTGGTATTGTTACGGCCGTTGTATCTTACGAAAACAAGTTCCTTGACGTTCTTGTTGTTGCGGTACTTGTTGAGGATCGTCTTCCACTTGCCTTTGGCCGGCGGCGCTTTGGCGGCGGCTTCAGCGGGTTCCATGGCGGGAACCACGGCGAAGACGGTGCAAAGCATTATTGCGATTGTAACGAATGAAATAATTCTTTTTTTCATGGTAAATAACTCCCCCAAATATGCCCTGATTGTACTACAAAATGGGGGCTTGTGCAAATAATACCAACACTCCCAAGATTTGGTAGCGACCTGTAAAAGTCTCCACAATAAGGTGTGTTTTTTGCAGGTATTATGCTATTATTGTGCTTGTAAATCCGAAAAAAATAATAAAAAAATTCCTATCAACGCCAACAAAATGGAAAAAAACAGAGACAAATTACTGGGCGCTGTTGCCGTTACAATAACCTCTATATGTTACGGGCTGGTTCCATCCTTCTCATTCCTGTCATTCAGGATGGGAGTGGAGACGGAGACGTTGCTTTTCAACAAATTCCTTTATGCGTCCATAATAATGTGGGCATTTCTCTTCATCAAGAAGATCGACTTCAGGTTTTCCGGAAAGACAATTCTGGCCATGGTCATCACCTGCGCAGGATACATAGGCATGTCCACCACACTGTACATATCCTTCGACTATATTTCCGGATCCCTTGCCACCATAGTCTCATTCACCTTCCCGGCCATGATAGTGGCCATTGAGATGATAACGGGAAGGGAACCGGTCAGGGCCGCCAGGATATTTGCGGTGCTTCTGTCCTTTGCGGGACTGGTGCTGATCGTATGGTCTCCGGACATGGAGTCCAATCCGATAGGGATCTTCTTCGCCTTCCTTGCGGCGATCGGTTATGTGGTATACCTCTTCGGTCTGTCGGCGGAATCCGTCAAGAAAGAAAACTCCTTCGCGGTCGCAGGCTACGTTATGCTGTCCGCCGCCGCTGTGAACTTCATTCGCTGCGCGGCTTCGGGCAAACCGCTCTTTGTGACACAGCCGGCTCAGATAGGAATGATGATACTCCTTTCTGTGGTGTGCGTTTTCATGGCGATACTTTTCTATGCCATAGGAGTCAGGTTGATCGGGCCCGGCAACGCTGCTTTGATCAATACTCTGGAGCCGGTGCTGGCATGCATATTCGGTTACGTCCTTGTGGGGGATGTGCTGACGAAGATCATGCTCCTTGGATCGGCAATGGTCGTGGTGGCAGTACTGATAACCAATCTTCCCGCAAAGCCAACGAAGCTCAGTAACCCGGATAAACAACAATAAAAGAGACCCCGCGCTGCGGGGTCTCTTGACTGTTAAAGCCGTTTCGTTGCCTTTGCAGATCCTTAGATCATCTTGTCAACTGAATCGAGAACCTTGTCTACGATAGCCAGCTGCTCTTTCATCTCCTCTTCGGTGATGGTGAGCGGCGGGCAGATAACGAACATATTCTCGTGAGTATATGTCCAGAATCCGTCTGCTACCAGCATTCCAAGGATCTTCTTCATGATGCCTTCGGGATCCTTGCCGAAAGGTACGATAGGCTCTCTGGTTTCCTTGCTCTTGACCAGCTCTACTGCGGAGAACAGTCCGATGTGTCTTACCTGTCCAACGCAAGCGTGCTTGTCAACAAAGCTGTCCAGAGTGTCTGCCAGAACCTTTGCAGGAGCCTTCATCTTCTCTTCGATGTTCTGATCAAGATATTCCTTGATGGTTGCTACTGCAGCTGCGCATCCCATTGGATGTGCGGAGTAGGTAAGTCCGCAGCCGAGAGTCGTCTCGTCGAAGAACTTTGCGATAGCCGGGGAAACCACAACGCCGCCGATAGGAACATAACCGCAGGTTACGCCCTTTGCGAAGGTGATCATGTCTGGCATGTAATCGAAGTTCATGT
>CADBRY010000267.1 GCA_902797195.1 uncultured Eubacteriales bacterium | reverse complement strand
GTCGAATTCATGCACCTTGTACAGCGGATAAAAGGATACCTTCGCCGCATCCATCACACATCCGGATATGCATACCGCCCCCATTCCACAGAGCCACAGTTCCATGAGAGCGTCTCTCCCCGTAAATCGATAGAGGTGAAATCCGGTGCGGCCCTTAAGTCCGTACCCTCTCGCTTCCATGGAATCGGCGCTGTCTATGGATGATTCCAGAGACCAGGATATGAGGATGGAGATCTTTTTTCCCCCTCGCCGCAGTTCTCCCATGCGGGTACTGTCGTTTATGGCCATGCATTTCTGCCCCATGCTAATTTCATCGTAACGCTTTTTCAGAAGGGGTATGTATCTGAATATCATGGAGAGGGTCAGCCCGAGAATGGGAGCCGCCTTTCCAAAGAGGTATATGAGTTTTTCCGCCGTGATTATAACATTGAAACTGCTGAACCATATGATGACGGAACAGAGCATTACCGCTGCGGAGACACCGTATATCATCGCCTCGAGAGTGATCCTGTTTCCGTTGATATAAAAGAGGACCGTGTCTCCGTTGTGAGTGAACAGCACATTGATAAGTGTCATTATCAGCACTGTCCAGAAAGACAGTATCAGGTTCATTTTTACCGCCGACCTGCCGCTGAGGAGAATAGAGTAACACCAGGAAAGAATTAGGGTGCACGCGAGAAACAGGGGCGACATGGTAAACATGGTTATGCCTATGGTCAGCCCGTAGAATGTGATGTTGACTATGGGATGATATTCGGAAAAAGCACTGCTCTCTCCCAGTCCTCTACTCATGTTTTATTCTCCGTTCTCCGTGTACTCCGTAACATAGATCCACTGTATCTTTTCCCCTCCCTCAAGGTAGTATTTAGAGCATCCGTAATCCGGTTGCTTCCCGTTGACTTTGTAAAGCCAACCGCTGCGTTTGCCCGCATCCTTTTCGTAAATATGTCCGATGCCCTCGATATACCTTGAGCCATAGATGGGATCGTTGTGTGATTCCAGGTGTATGTTGTCTTTCCTGCACTGTCTGTACAAAATGTCGTAGACCGTATCACCCTCATCCATGGTTACCTCCACCGGGGACAGTATGTTCCCGTCTTCGGGGATGTAATCTCTTACACCTTCATCCTCCAGTCTGTCCATATTCTCCGCAAGATCGGCACATGAGATCTCAAGGGTCACGGTTTTCGTTCCCCCTCCGCCTCCGCCGCTTCCGGAGATGACGGCGATAACTCCGAGGCATAGGAGACAAAGGAGGACAACAACGACTCCCGCTGTTCTCTTCCTCCTTTGCTTGATTCTTCTTAAAAGGACCTGCTCCTTATCATCTGTTTTCATGTGAGGCTCCATATCATTTCCATCACATCAACCGGCTTTTTGACCTTACTGATATGCAACATTGGGTTCCGGGACCGATGCTATCAGTTCATCCATGACTTCATCGGCGGAAATATCAGACAGCCTTGCAGTCTGGCTCAGTATCAGCCTGTGCCTGGCTATGTGCTTGAACACATCCCTCACATCCTGAGGAATGACATACTCTCTGTAATTCATGTATGCGTTGGACCTGGCCATATCGTGAAGAGCCTGGGCTCCTCTGGGGCTCAGTCCAAGTCTGATATTGGGGTCGACTCTGCTTGCCTCACATATGTCCGTGATGTAGCGATATACTTTGTCGTCGGTGTAAGTCCTTCTTACATCCTCAATGAGATAGATGAGTTCTTCAGAAGTGATGACTCCATACACGTTGTCCAGGGGATCACCCATCTCCCTGTTCTTGAGTATCTCAACCTGAGCATCACTGTCGGGATAGCCTATGGACAGCTGTATCATAAATCTGTCCAGCTGGGCCTCCGGCAGCATCTGCGTCCCCGCAGTCCCAAGGGGGTTTTCCGTAGCCATAACCACAAAGGGTTTCGGGACTTCATATGTGTATCCGTCCACGGTCATTCTCCCCTCCTGCATGACTTCAAGAAGAGCTGACTGAGTCTTGCTGGACGTTCTGTTTATCTCGTCGGCGAGAAGAAAGTTGCACATGGCGGCGCCTTTTCGGTACACAAACTTACCGGTCTGCTGATTGTACATGGTAAAACCGGTAATGTCTGAGGGCACCACATCGGGAGTGAACTGGACTCTTTTGAATTCCAGTCCCAGAGCCCTGCTGAAGGCAAGGGAGAGGGTGGTCTTCCCCACACCGGGGATATCCTCCAGGAGGATATGACCTCCTGCGAGGATAGCCTTGAGTATGGTTTGTATCACATAAGTTTTTCCCTTTACCGCCTTTTCTATTTCCTGTTGTATCTGGAGGATTATTTCGTTGTACATTTGCTTTCCATATCAATCCGACTATAATTTACTTGACCTTTACCTTTACCGGATTTGAGATGTTGCCGATATAGGTTATGCTTCCCACTTTCTTGATCTCACGGACCTGTACGTAGTAAGTGGTTCCGCTCTTAAGGCCTGTCTTGGTGAAGCTTGTAGCCGAGGCTCCAACTGTGTTGATGTTCTTTGCTGCTCCTGATCCGTTGCTGTTGGTGGTGAACATGACCTGATATCCGGTTGCGGCGGAGTTCTTAGCCCAGCTCATGGTGAAGGCGCCCTTGCTCCTTGATGCCAGTCTGATCTTGCCCGTGGTATGGAAGTAACGGTAGACCGTGTTGGACCAGGTGCCGTATGCCTTCTTTCCGTTTGCGGACATTGCAACAGGTCTTACGCGGATGTCGTAGAGACCTCCGATACTGAGACCCGTGGTCTGTCCTCTGACCACATTTCCAACTGTCCTGCTTGCCCACTTGCTTGCGCCTCTGGCTCTCCAGTTGATTTCATAATTGGTGGCGTTTTTCACCTTGGACTTGTCCCAGATAACATCATTGGTCCCCTTGGCAGAGTTGGCAATGGTGTTGAGTATGTTTGGCTTGCCTGTGGGTGCGGTGACCAGCTTTGGTATGTTCGTCACAGTCCTTGTCTGTGTTTCAAAGACTGAGTTTTTAAACTTCGCCGTGTATGTGGTCTGGCCCATGGCTGAGGTGGTTGGTTTTTTTGTTACCGCAGACGTGGTCTTCACTGTTTCTGTTTCCGGATGTGTGTTCCCATTGTCGTGGGCACATATCCTCTTTGCCGTAACGGAACCATTGTTTGACGCCCATGTGTATTCAGGCTCACCCCAGTCATGATCCATGGCCGGTACTGTGATTTCATCCAATGTCATTTCATTGGTTCCATCTTCATCACTGAAGTATTTGCCGCATGGATGATCTCCCTTATCGCAGATGTAATGCTCGATATTTCCATCAGATTCACAGGTGGCATCCTTGTTCTCCACCTTTGTGAGATCATGCACGTGTCCTATAACAGGTATGGTTCTCTTCTGTACATGAGCGGGATTCCTTGAACAGGTACTGACCTCTTCTCCTTCTTCTGTCTCTGTGGCAGGTGTCTTTACGACCCACTCACCCCAGAGATGTCCTTCCGCAGCAATGATTTCTGTCTCTGTCTGTTCCCGGAAGGCTTCGTTATCAAAAGTGGCTTTCCAGACTTTATTGCCATCTGTTTCGCAGGATACCGGCGTTTCTTTTATGACTGCTGTTTCGGCTTCCTCCACTTCTACGTGGGTAGGATCTTTTCCACAAGTTCTCGTTGCTGTTACGCTGCTGTAGTCCTCAGCCCATTCGTAGGACGC
>CADBRY010000266.1 GCA_902797195.1 uncultured Eubacteriales bacterium | reverse complement strand
GCAGTTGATTCCCTGCTCCAGGATGAACTTCATTCTCGGGAAAGCTTCCTTTGTGAATGAGTCTGTGCAAAGAATTACGATATCAGCTGCTCCGGGCTTGATAATCTCTTCGGGAGCCTTGATGATGACATCTTCTCTGTCGCCCTTTTCTGTCTTGATGTACTCATACATCGAATGACCCTGCTTGCGCTCTCTTCCGGCTACGCCAACGATGTCAACGCCTTCTTTTGTCAGCAGCATGTCTGCGACACCGCCGCCCATTGCACCAAGTCCCCAGATGATTACTTTTACGTTTTCCATGTTATTCTCCTTTTCTCACATTTGATTGATGTTAAAAAAATCGGCTTGTTTATGATACCCATATATTAAGCAATGGTTGTGCCAAACATGTTTTCAGTCGGTCAAGTTTCCCGATATTTGACCCTCCTTTCTTCCATGTAAAAAAGAAACGTTGCAATCGCAACGCTTCCGGCTGTCGATCATTGGGTCGCTCTTTTTTTCTCTCCCCGGGGATCCGTTGGCTTTACACGAATCAGCTGATATTTTTGACACTTTTTGGTACTTATCGCAAATATTCTTGCACTGTATTGCAAATATATTTGCATGATGAATCTCCGGCAGGGCCTGTCCTGCCCCGCTCGCTTGGACCTATCGAATGCTGATATCGTATTTTTTCAGCTTGTGCTGAAGGTTCTGTCTCACCATCCCCAGCGCCCCGGCTGTCTTGGATACATTGCCCCCGTTGGACGTAAGGTACTGGCGGATGACCTTCTCTTCGATCTGAGCCAGATATTCCCCAAGGCTTCCTTCCTCTTCGCTGTAGCCGGCAACGAGAGAAGATTCCTCCCTGTAGGGCTCCGGGATGCTGATGTCGTGGGGCGTCAGTACGTGGCCGTCGTCGGACATGGAGACCGCTGACATTATGATATTCTCAAGCTCTCTCACGTTGCCCGGATAGTCGTAGTTTTCAAGCTTCTCCAGCGCCGAGTCGGCTATCATCCAGATCTCCTTATCGTATTCCTCATTGTATTTTTTGAGGAAACTCTCGGCCAGGACCCCTATGTCCCTCTTCCTTTCCCGAAGTGGCGGGATGGTTATTCCAATAACATTCAGCCTGTAGTACAGGTCCGGCCTCAGTGCGCCGCTGCTGATCAGCTCTCTGGGGTCCTCATTGACTGTGGCTATGATCCTCACATCCACCAGGATGTCTTTTTTTCCGCCTACTCTGCGGATGTATTTCTCCTGAAGGACTCTGAGAAGTTTGCTCTGAAGTTCATAGGGCATGGCGCTTACTTCATCCAAAAGCAACGTCCCTCCGTTGGCCTGCTCAAAGAGTCCGGCCCTGTCCACCGCTCCCGTGAACCCTCCTTTTTCCGTTCCAAAGAGTATCCCCTCCAGAAGGCTTTCAGGTATGGCCGCGCAGTTCTGCGCCAGAAATGGTCTGTTATGGCGTTTGCCTCCATAGTGGATGCTCTGGGCGATGAGTTCTTTACCGGTTCCCGTTTCTCCGTAGATAAAAACACTGGCCGTATTTGACGTGGCTTTTTTTGCCCTTTCCACCGCCTGCATGAACCCCGGATCCTCCCCGATGATATCCTCAAAGTGATATCGGGTGAACTGCAGGGGCGCCTCTTTAGGGGATTCGCCTTTGTCCTGCAGCCTGAGGATCGTATCGCTCATATCCTTGATATCGGTTATGTCCCGGGCGATCTCCATGGCCGCCACCACATTGCCGTCTACGATCACTGGCACGGTTGTGTTGATGGTTGTGACTTGCTTACCATATATATTCAGGTAGGTCTGCTGCTTATTGCGGACTTCCTTCCTGTTCTTCAATGCCTGGAACAGGGTGCTCTCCTCTTCGGGAATATTGGAAAAAACCTGCCTGAAGGGTTTTCCCAAAGCGTCCTCCACGGATATTTTTTCAAGCCTGGCCATTGCTTCGTTGTAAATGATGGTCATTCCGTTCGCATCAACTATATGCATCGCTTCTCCAAGCACTTCCGATGCGGCCTGCAGAACGGCCCTGTAATCTTTCCTTCTCATATTCGCTCTCCCGCCTGATTTGCCACGACTGTGATGATTTGCCTCGACTGTGATGTACATTGATTTTATCACGGCGGTCCTGTGGGTGCAATTATTTTTGCACCCGGCTGTCGCCGAGCACAAGCACCCGGCATCAGCCGAGCACAAGCACCCGGCTGGCCATGATATTTGGAAGAAGCGCCTCCATGTGACCAACACTTCCAAACAACAAGGAGCGATACTTGGAAGAATTGCCTCCGTGTGACCAACACTTCCAAACAACAAGGAGCGATACTTGGAAGAATTGCCTCCGTGTAACCAACACTTCCAAACAACAAGGAGCGATACTTGGAAGAAGTTCCTCTGTGTAATCAATACTTCCAAATAATAAGGAGTTACATTTGGAAGAAGTTCCTCTGTGTGATCAATACTTCCAAATAATAAGGACTGATATTTGGAAGTAGCATCTCTGAGTGACCAATACTTCCAAACAATGGAGAATAATACTTGGAAGTAGCTCCTCTGGACACGGATT
>CADBRY010000265.1 GCA_902797195.1 uncultured Eubacteriales bacterium | reverse complement strand
TGGCAGAAAAGTTAACAGTGCCATGTCGTTTGCTATTAACATCGACCCAATGAATGTAATATATACCAGCGCAAGCACACACATACGTGTAGTTCTGAATCGAGCAACAATACGTCTTGCCAGGATATAAAAAAAGTTAATGTTCTTAAGCGCACAAACTACTGCAAGTGTGCAAAACAAACAAGTAAGTGTCTTGTAATCGAAATAGTCTACATACTTCGAATCTGGTGGAACCATAATTGAGGTAACCACAGCCCCAATTATGGAAACAACCAGCACTGTATTTCTTTTTATAAACTCAACTATATTTATATGCATTCTTTACATAGACCGATGTGCTATTTTCTTTTTTTCACAGTAACGCGCTGCCTCTGAGTCATCATCACAAATAACGACAACTTTTTCACATCCGTTCAATACACCCCATCCAAAGTCTTTAACAGAGCTAGGTATATGAATGGTTTCGAGGTTAGAGCACCCTCTAAACGCCGTATCATCAATTCGTTCAACACTATCCGGCAAATCTAAATGTGTAAGCCCAGTACATTTATAAAATGCACCTTCTCCTATCTCGCAAACACTGTCTGGAATAATGATTTTGTTTAGCATCTTACAATCGCAAAACGCCCAATCGCTTATCATTGTTACACTATCTGGAACCTCATATTCGTATTTATCTTTCTGAGCGGGGTAGCAGATCAATATTGATTTATTCTTGTTAAAAAGGATATCTTCTACAGATTTAAACTGCCGGTTTTTGCTTTCAACACTTATCGCTTTTAGCGACTCACACCCTCTAAATGGACTCGTTCCCATAGAATATACTGATTTAGGAATATGGATCTCCTTCAGATTCTTACAATCCTTAAATACATTTTTACCTATTTTCCCGACTCCCTCATGAAGAATCATTGTCTGCAGTTCAATACATCCAGAAAACGCAGTGTCATCAATTTTGCTGACTTTCTCAGGAACTTCCATGTCCTGCAATTGAATACAGCTTGAGAATGCACTTTCACCTATTATCATTAGTCCGTCAGGCAGCTTTATAGATTCAAGCGACTTACAGCTGTTGAATACACTCCCATAAATTTCTGACAGTTCCTCAGGAAGAATAATAGATTTTAGGTTTCTGCAGTTTTCAAAAGCTCTTTCTCCTATTTCTATATCTCCATTGGCTACTGTCAGCTCCTCCATTGATGTACAATCTCTAAAGGCACTCTCTCCAACCTGAAGAACCTGCTTCGGTAAATGTATTCTTTTGATTGATTTACATCCTCGAAAAGCTTCTTCTCGAATTGTCTTAACACTGTTTCCAAAGTTAACTTCTTCTAATTTCTCGCATTCTTTAAAAGCGCCTTCTTCTATAGTAACAACTGTGTCCGGAATATTGATTGATTTACTCCCGTCTTTGCACTTTATCAACACACCGTTTTCAATAATCAGACTACGCATTGTCTCAATAGGCAGTCCTTCTATTAGTTTGGAGACGTACTTTTCCTCATGTTCTGTGGCAATTCCTCTAACATGTTGAAGGTTTTCCAACATCAGTTTCAATGCTGCCGGTATTTCTGCGCTTTCGTCAACATATACAGGATAGATTTTTTTATTATTCTTGTAGGCAGTAATTATCTCCATACCGCAGTATTTTGACTGCATTGATGCTTCAGAAATAAAGAGAACAAACCCTGCGCAGTTTTGTATTTTAACTCTTAGTTCCTCGCGAAAGTCTTCTCCGACTTCCATCGTATCATCATACCAAAACCTAAATTTCTCCTCGTGTAAACGATTGAGGATTCTATATACAATATCCTTGTCCGCATGGGAATAACTTATAAACAAATATGGATCTTCCCCTTCATATGCTGAAAAGCTGACCCTGTTCTTCTTCATATCCATATGATGTCTCCTCTATTTAGTATATTACCTGCGTTTAACTTGAGATATTCCCTGGGAATCAATAACTCCTTCATAACTGTCTCCAAGCCGTCTAACCCTTTCGCCTCTTTCTCTAATGGAATCCGCTGATGGGCTTAACAGTTCACTGATTCTTTCAATTACCTCTATAACTTCCTTTGCATGTGGTCCCAGTGTGGCGGAATACTCTATGGTAACATCATACATTCTAGAGCACTCATCCATTAAACTATCGGCGCCATCGGCT
>CADBRY010000264.1 GCA_902797195.1 uncultured Eubacteriales bacterium | reverse complement strand
TCAGTCCGGCGACGGTCAGTTTGTAAGACAGAGAAAGATCAAGCTTAAGGGACCCGAACTCTAAAAACTACGGCTCCAAAACAAACCATAAAAAGACGCTGCATCGCTTCTGCCGATGCAGCGTCTTTTTATGCGAGGATCGGTTTGTGCTTATTCATCGCCGGCCGGGAGCTTCTGCTGTTCAAGGCCGGCTTTCTCCCGAAGGATCTTCACAGCCTCCTGTGCGGGAGCTTCGTTGAACTTTCCGCCGTACTCGTCAATGAGATTGAAGTCAACAACGTCCACTCCCACCGTGCGGGTGTCACCCACCTTGGCGGTAATGAGAAAAGATTTGACTCTCTTGAGAACCACTTCCCCCGCCTGGGAGACCTGCTCGTACTTGCGTTTTTTGTAGAAAATGTCGCTGACGTTTTCGTAGGGGCAGGCGTATATCCTGTCGAATTTCGCCTGACCATTGCAGAGATTAAAGTATGTTATGTTGATATACATTGCCTTTTCAGTAGGGAAGAGGATCATCACATAAAGGTTCGAGGCCCGTATAAATCCGTCGTCCCCCCGTTTGACAAGAAGCGGAAGGTTGACGTTTGAGGAGTACTCTTCAGGGCTGTAAAGAACAATGGGATCTGCCTCTTCAATAGAGTCTTCACCACTTTTCAGCACCGGTGTCGCCTCGGTGACGACGATCCTTGCCCTGTTTATAAGACCTTTTATGTCGAAGTCAAGATACCGGTCGAACTCCTCGTCGGGGACGGGTCTGTATACCCGTTGCCTTTCCTCCTTGAACTTGCCGATACCCCAAATAGTCAGAAACACCGTTGAGGCGGCCATCAGCATGGCGAAGCCCAGGATGGTCCTGTTGCTGAAATGGCTTCCGATGCTTAAAAGATATGGAGCTGCCAGAACCCCTATAAAAAACGAAAGGAAAGCGCCGATGAAGATGCCCGTGCTCTCACGTTCTTTGAACTGGGGGCGGGTACCTTTGAAATACTTGATGTAGCGGACCCGGGTGATGTTCTCCTGAAACTGATCATATTCATCACCGTTATACGATGTAACTGATATTATTTTATTTCCTCGTGCCATTCTTTTGACCTGATACCGGGGGATATAACTGTACGAAATTATTATATGATATTTTGCATAATAATACAAAATCAACAAATTTGTAATGGATTACACTACAATGTAATACATCGTTTTTTTCGTTAATGTGATAAAATATATGTGGAATTTTCGAAATATTACGACGATTGAAGGGAGGTAATAAATGAACGAACAAGGACGTGTTGCCGAGAAAAGTGAACGAACGTTGACAAGGGGGATAATGTCATGGCACGTTTCGCTGATCGCACTGGGCGGTATCATCGGCTCCTGTTATTTTCTCGGTCTTTCGGAGACATTCAGTGAGATGGGACCGGGAGCGGTTATCCTGGCATATATCATAGCCGGATTCACCATCTATGGAGTCATGCAATCATTTGCCGAATTATTGGTAAACATTCCCCGAAGAGGATCATTCGTATCCTATACCAGAGAGTTTATGGGAGATGTAGCTGCTACCGGTATAGGATGGGCCTTCTGGGTCAACTGGGTTTTCTATATCCCTTCAGAAGCGCTGGCTACCGGAGTATTCATGAACTACTTTGTACAGCTTCCCTTTAAGCCGACCACATCCGCATTGATCTGGGGCATCCTGGCGCTGGCCATACTCACGCTGGTAAATATTTATCAGGTCAAGTGGTTTGGTCACATCGAATCCATACTTGCGATCATCAAAATAGCGGCGGTAGTTATGTTTATCATCTGCGCTATACTGATCTGGCTTGGATTCATCGGAAGTGATCTTCACCCCTTTACCGATGAAGGAGGATTCATCGGATTCAAGATCATATTGGCAGGATCAGGGAGCACCATGAGCAAACTCTTCCCGTTTGGAGGTGTGGTAATAGTATCGTGGATGATCTGGACTCTTGTAAACTTCCAGGGATCCGAGATCGTAGGACTGTCAGCGGCGGAGACGCAGGATCCCGCAAAGAACATCCCGGTAGCCTGCAAGAAGGTAGCTTACCGTATCATCGCTATCTACCTCATCCCGGTATTCCTTCTGGCGGTTCTGGTTCCGTATTATGAAGCGAACCTGGATATGTCCCTGTTCACCCAGTGCCTGTCGGTATATGGACTTAAGTGGGCAGCCGGAATATTCACCATGGTAACGCTGATCGCAGCTTTCTCATGTGCCAACTCGGGTCTTTATGGAACAGTCCGTTCCATGTACGGTCTGTCCGTTGAAGGAATGGCGCCGAAGTTCCTGTCAAACCTGAACAGATTTAACGTTCCCATGAACGCAACCTTGTTCACCATCGTTCCCGTCTGGGTCGTATTCATGTTCATGTTCATGATCCAGGAACTTGGAATGCTTGGCGGCGAAGGCAACCCGATCTACGTTATACTGCTGGGTGCATCCGGATTTACCGGAACTCTTTGCTGGGTGGGCATATGCTGGTCACAGGTGGTGTTTAGAAGAAAGCTGAAGAAGAGAGGTTATGATCCGCAGGAATGCCTGACGGTCAAAGCACAGCTTTATCCCGGGCTGGAGATCTTCGCCATAGTGCTTCAGATAGCGGCGATGATAATGCTGGTATTTGAGGATCAGCTGGTATTCTGGGCATGCGTGGTAATT
>CADBRY010000263.1 GCA_902797195.1 uncultured Eubacteriales bacterium | reverse complement strand
TTTTATTCTTAAGCATACTAGTCCTTTCCGCATCCCATGAGTCTAAATACATCATAGCACGGATTCAGTTCTTTTAGAACGTAAACCACTTTATATCATAAGTCTCATCATCTCATATCCCTCAAGGCTCATCATGCCTTCTTCTATCCATTTCTCAACCAGATCATCGTGCTCTGCAATATACATGAAGAACTGTCTCATTTGTTCTTCGATGCATACCCCGGTTTCCTCAAAGATCCTCTGTATGTCCTCCTCAACGCTGTCATCAGTATAGAGTGGCTGAATACATTCTGTTGCCTTTGCGAATGCTTCGATCTCTGATTTATGATCCAGCAGAAATTCACCGGAAGAAAGCTTGACGTGCTTCCCATACTCATCGGCTTCAAACATGTCGATGTAGTCATCCCATCCACCCACAAAGATACGCTCAAACTCAGCAGTATTTCCTCTTTCTCTGAATCGCTGCCTGTACTCTTCTTTCAGCGTCCTCTCCGGATAGCAGAGAATGTATGGGATCCTGAATCTTTGAAGCTCAAGAAGCACAGGCATTATCGTTGGGATTACAACATACCTGTAGCGATGATATGCCGTTATGACCGCACTGACATAGTTTCTCGGCCAGTTCGGATTCATATCATAACCATAATCGGCTTTGTTTCCTTCCGTATTTTCACTGCACGGTTCTGACTTCACATCATACTTGTATGGCACACATACGAGATCCATGCTGTTCCATGTCTTATTAGCAAAAGTTGTTTTCCCACAACCTGCATACGCTGCTATGATCATGTCCTTCTTATCCTTCCGTTTCCAACGCAAGAAGTTCTGCTTCATCAGGAAGTTCCGAATACTCTTCCAACATCTCCGCAACGGACCGGATCATTTCTGCTTCATACTCTCTTGACTTATAGTCCGGGTAGGCATAGTACATATAATCAGAAGCGGTTTTGGGGTAATACCACTCACCATAGTCATCTTTCCTGCGTTCGGGCTTTCCAAACTGCGCCTCATTCTGAGCCATAGATGCATAAACTGCCGGGGTCACATAATCGTAAAAACCATCAAAGTCAACAATCTTATTGTCCTCATAACGCTGCACATCTTCTATAAGGAAATAACCCTTTTTAATATATGATCCCGCCGGCAACTCATCGATAGGAAGCATCTTTACATTCACAACTTTATTCTCGTTCCAGTCCTCGTACTCAAACTCCTCTCTAAGTTCGTCTGAAACTTCCGCTTCTTTGATCGGATAAAAATCATAATGCATGTCAGAGGCAAAGCTTCTTGATTTAGATATAACTTCCTTCAGCTTCCCAAAGCTGTTATATGGGCCAAATGGATATATCTTACCTTCATGTCTGTACCCTACATAATAGTTATAGTAATAACTCATATCATTTACATCTCCTTCTATAACTATGAGCCGATCACTATCTGTCGGTCGCAGCCATCCGGCTGCACACGACCTGTATAGTCATAGAGTATCTGTGGCGGTTTATGTCTGCTGCAGATGAGATCATCGACGGTCACCTCCAGCAAAATGCTGAGCGCAAATAGATTGTCCATGGATGGAAGTGCTTTGCCCTCAAGCCAGTGATATATGCTCTGAACCGATCCCAACTGAAGATGATCCATGACATCCTTCACGGTGAGTCCCATATCTTCCATGTACTTTTTGATCCGTTTCCCTGTCCCTGCCTTATCTATGGCAGGATATCCGCATACCTTTTCGATCTTGTATCTCATATCTCTTCACCTGTTACAGTTTCATCCGTCACAATTATACGATGCCGATTTCTCTTTGTCATTGAACCAGTAGTTCAATCTTCTTCATCTTTCTCATATCGATCCGGTCTTTTTCGTTCAAGATTGATTCCTCTGCCAGGATCCGTTTCACTTCACCGGTAACCTGCATTCCGATATTTCTAATCTTATCAGTGTTGTATCCCGACTCTACGCCAAGATAATCAGCTTCCTTTACTTGATCAATGCTCGGAATGCCGAGAACAAAGGCTTTATTCCTGAGCATTGCGGCAAGCGTCTTTCTTCTCTGCGTGGCATTAATGGCGATGGTCACGCATGGCGGGATGTGGCTGCTCACCATGTAAAACGCAAGCGTGCAGGCTTCCGCCTTTCCGTTTTCATCATACGCGGAAACCACGACTGTTTCTGTCGGAGAAACCACCGCATGAAGTTTTAATTCTCTCTTTGCCATACTGACACCTCTAATCTACAGTGACTGTTGCGATATACTCGATATTCTCGCCGGTCGGGATTCCGGGATCAGAAATACTGAATTCGCCTTCCGTCAAAGGTGCGGACACTCTTTCTTGTTCGGATCAGTTCCATCATATTCATTTTATATTCCTCCCTTTCACTTTACGGTGATCTTGACCTGTCTGGCGACACCGTTGTGGGTATAGACGTAGATGTTGCAGATCATCTATCACTTGATTTGGAATTATAACAGACCCACACCTCGCCAGCGGATGGGAAAGGCTATAATTGGTCTTCGCCGACCCCCTGACCGGTGGCGGCTTGAGTGGTGTGTTACTTCCACCACGCTCCCAATTTGAGCGTCGGTGTTATTGTTTCAAGGGTGAGCATGGTCAAACGATAGACGTTGTAGGACACGGATCCTTTAGAGAACGTCGCCCACGTGCTAACACCCTTGTTTTTTTATGAATACGCCATCATGTTTTTTTGATGACGCTTGCGTGCCCTTTCATCACATGCCAAAATATGACCCTGTTGTGTCCCTATACTCAATGAGTTTTCCAATTTCAAAGTCGAGTTCATAATTTTTAGTATAGCTGT
>CADBRY010000262.1 GCA_902797195.1 uncultured Eubacteriales bacterium | reverse complement strand
GTGACGTCACCGTTCTCGGTCTTTGCGTAGTTCATATCCCACTGCTGGAATTTGAAACTTTTACTGTTGAGTGAAAAAATAACCACAGAAAGTCTGAACTTTTATCTATTTGTGGTATTATTAAAGTCACAAGGAGAATAGGTTATGCAAAAGCAACAGAACATCGTTGAGCATGAAAATATTGAATCACTGTTCCCACGCAAAGGTACTCTTACGGGAAGGAAGCTGCGGGAATTTATTCCCATCATGATCCTGACAAATATGTCCGTTTTTATCATGTCCACCGTTGACGGACTGATCGCGGGCAATCTTGTAAGCGAAAAAGCACTTGCTTCCATAAATATATTTTTCCCGGCAATGGTAATCCTCACCATCATTTCCGCGCTGATAGAGTCAGGTTCTGCAACAAGTCTTGCTACCTGCATGGGAAAAAACGACGTAGAAGCGATTCGCCGGGCGAAGGCCGCTGTCCGATTTACCATGATCGGAGGAGCCGTCTTCACCGCCATCATCCAGTTCCCCATTATGTATTTGGTGATCAATTCCTATCACCTTTCACCTGAGGTAAAAGAAATGGTTTGGCAGTATGCCATTGGAATAATGATTGCCCTGCCTGTGGGACTGATCTCCTCCGTCTGTTCATACCAGCTTCAGATAGTGGGAAAAATGCGCGTACTTATGGTGCTGTCCATCATGGAAGGCGTTATGAATACATTTCTTGATCTTTTCTTCGTGGTGGTCATGCATCTTGGAGTCGTGGGCATCGGATTTGGCACCGCAAGCGCATCCCTGATACGCTGTACAGTTACTATCATATACATCGTAAAAAAGACCGACATATACCGCTGCAAAAAAACCAAACACAGGTGGAGTGAAGTCAGAGACATCCTCTACTGCGGATGTCCCGATGCGGCAAACATGGCAATGCTGGCCCTTCAGAATTACTTCATGATGAGGATCATTCTTGCAGGATTCGGTGACGTTGGAGGGACCATCAAAGGAGTTTGTTTCTTTGCTTTCAATATCGCCAATATTTTTATTCTGGGCACCATGAGTTCCATGCGGCCCCTTGTGGGACTATATTCCGGTGCAGAGGATCCCAAAGCAATGAGAAACCTTATCCAGCAATGCATATTGGCATCCATGGTTCTGGTGGGATCCATTACCATTGCTGTGGAGCTGTTCCCCACGCTGTTCTATCATCTGAACGGCGTAAGAAACATACCTGAGGGAGGGATACTTTCCATTCGACTGTTCGCCCTGTACTTCATTTTCAAGGGGATCGATTCTCTTTTCCGCCTGTACTTTGCCAACCGCAAAGATGCCATAGCCGCCACCGGACTGACTGTCATAGGTAACGCGACTTTGCCCTTCTTTGCCTTTGCACTCACCAGTTTTCTGCCGGCACCATTCCTGTGGCTGGCGTACCTGTTGATGGAGCTTCTGATTTTTGTCCTCAGCGGAACCCGCTATCTGTGGTGGCTGAAAAAAGACCGGAGTGTGGTCGATCCATCGGAAAAAGTCCTGTATCTGACCGTCCGCCCGGAAGATGCGATCAAGGCCTCCAGAATGATCCGTAGCTTTGCAGACGAAAATGGTTGTTCTGCCAAAATCGCATACAGAATGGCTCTTTGTATGGAAGAAATGGTAGCCTACGTCGTACAATCTCAAAAGCAGAACGATATCAACATCATGATCATGGCCCGCTTCAGACCGGATGAAGGGATCTTCTGTATGATCGACGACGGCAAATGTATTGCCCTTAACGAGGACACTGAAACCACCGAACTGATCACTGACAATTACGGATTGCTGAAGAAGCTGGCAAAATCCGTGGAATACCAGAACATACTGAACATGAACTATACCATATTCCACTTTTAGGCGCCCCGGGAGCCTGTCATTCCGTCTATGAGTCTTTTATTTCTCATTAACAGCAATCCAGATTTCACCTTTTTCGTGTCCAAAAAAGTTTACCACTCCAACCCAAAAAGGTTTCCTGTAAACGAACACTGCCCACGAGGGTTGATCCCCGCAGGCAGTGTTGAGAATTTGTTCCGGTGCGGCGGTGTATGGTTGTTTATATCCGGTTACTTCACTTTTACTGCTACCGGTATGGAGGTGTTGCCGATGTAATTTGTGTTTCCGACTTTTCTTATCTCTCTTACCTGTACGTAGTATGTGGTGCCGCTCTTAAGGCCGCTCTTTGTGAAGCTGGTCTTGCCTTTTCCTACTGTGGTGATGTTATTGGCAGCTCCCGCTCCGTTCCAGTTTGTGGAGAACATTACCTGATAGCTAGTGGCCTGAGGATTGTTCTTCCAGCTCATGGTGAAGGCGCCCTTGCTCTTTGATGCAAGCCTTATTTTCTCCGTTGTATGGAAGTAGCGGTAGACTGTGTTTGACCAGGCTCCTGCCGCGCTTCCGTTCTTGGGCCTTACTCTGAACTCATAGAGTCCCTTGACGGAAAGGCCTGCAGCGGTTGCTACCGTCGTGTTTCCTACAGTCTTGCTTGCCCACTTCTTGGCCCCCTTGGTTCTCCAGTTGAGCTCATAGTTCGTGGCATTCTTGACCTTGGACTTGTTCCATATTACATGGTTGGTTTTCTTTGCAGTATTTGCTACGGTGTTAAGGATAGTCACTTTACCTGTTGGAGCGTTAGGGTCAGGCTTTGGCGCCTGCTTGGAGATAGTAACCTCGATGCATGCCGGAGTGGTATCTGTATGGTTTTCATCACCCCAGACATAGTACCACACATAGTAGGTTCCCGCGTTGGTCGCTGTAGGGATGGATGTGGTATAGGCGCTGCCGTCTGTCGGTTCTATGTTCTCTGTGGTCAGCGCGTACTTCATTATGCCGCCGGCTAATGTGGACTTATCAACGGTAACAAGTTCTTTTTTTGTCCCGTCAT
>CADBRY010000261.1 GCA_902797195.1 uncultured Eubacteriales bacterium | reverse complement strand
TGAATTGATCGCTGAAGGGGTCTTCTATGAGGAGATTCCCCCTTATCTGCTTCTGCCAGTTTCTAATGTCCTTTTGAGTTATTCCCTTGGTCAGAGGATATATGGGGATGATCCCCTCCTCCATTTCGTTGCCTTTGCAAAAATCGGGATGCACAAGCTGAAGCCCGGACCTTCCCCTTGTTACCTTGCCGAAAAACGCGTATTCCTCGCCTTCTTTGAAGTACTTAAGAAGATAGCGTGCATTAAAAAAGAGGATCTGAGTGCCTCCCGTGTCATCATATATGTAAAGTCTGAGGGACTGTTTGCGTCCTCTCTGATAGTAGTTCTGGACCGCCCTTTTGACTTTTGCGCGTATGTTGACAGTTTTGTTCTCTTCAAGATCCCTGATCTTTGTCAGCACTCTTCTGTCCTGATAGTCTCTGGGAAAAAGATATACAAGATCCTCTACAGTCTCTATATTGAGTTTTTCAAGGGCCTGAGCCTTTTTGGGGCCAAGTCCTTTGAGCCCGGTCACCGGTGAATTCAGCTGGATCATATCATTATGACTTCCTTGGACCCTGCCGTTCTTATAAACTCCATCCTGCGGGCGATGACATCCTTTGATGCTGTTCCCGTGTTGATCACGACCACCTTCTGAGGCGTCACATCAAAGGCTTCATTCAGCTGATGGAATATGCTGTTTATTATTTTCTCCGCTGTTCCTTTGATGCTGGCACCAAAACGGATGACCACGTATAAGGTGATCATCAGCTCATCCCCGTCGCCTTCTATCTCAATGTCTGCGGCCACCGCTTTTTCATTTCTTGGCTGGAACACAGCTTCGCCCTTGTTTCTTCCCTTGCCTTTGAAATTGTATATTACGGCCTTGCCCTCACAGGAATCCACAGCGCTTATGCAGATCTGCCGAACTGTTCTTTTGGAGAAATGTACCGTTCCCCGATCGGTTTTGATATCAAACATGCTACTGTAAAAAAGAGCCTTTAGATGGCTCTTGTAACCTTACCGGATCTGAGGCAGCGTGTGCAGACTTTCGCCTTTCTTACTTTGCCCTCTTCTTCGATTCTTACAGTCTGGATGTTTGCATTCCACTTTCTTCTGGTGTGTCTGTTTGAGTGGGATACATTATTTCCGGAAACCTGTCCTTTTCCGCAGATTTCACACTTTCTTGACATCTGGTGCACCTCCTTGCAGTATGATAATGCTTTCGCTTTTCATTTTACTCATTCAAATCGCAGAAGCTGTCCACATCAGCCTCCGCTCGAACATTAGGGATTATATCACAGCGGCTGTATGTAATACAAGCATAAATTTCGGGCCGTGTGGACCGGGTGGACCGTGTGGACCCGGCGGTTCCGGCGGGCACGGATGCGGCCGGGGCGCATCTTGCGCTTATCTCCCCTCGTCCCAGAGAACAATCCGGCCGGCGGATCTGGTCTTGTTCATGTCGATGAGCCGCTGGTTTGAACTTCCGCGGAAAGCCAACGTCAGGTCTTTTTTATCCTTCACGAAGGGCCCGTCTATGAGAAGATCCGTCAGCTCAAGCAATCTTGATAATGCTTGCTCCGATTTGGAGCGTTCCATGAGCTGCTCGTATGTATAGCCGCTAAAGAGAGTTATTGTAAGCCCCCTCTTTTTTACCTCTTCTCCCAGTGCGGCAAAGCCTTCCGCCTGGCAGGTGGGTTCACCGCCTGAAAAAGTTACTCCTTTTAGAAGCTTGTTCTTATCTATCTCTTTCAGCAGACGGTCTATGGTAACATCCGTACCGCCTTCAAAGTCGTGGGTCTCAGGATTATGACAGTCGGGACAGTTATGAGGACAGCCCTGGCAGAATATGGCAAACCTTATTCCAGGGCCGTCCACTATTGACTCTCTCATTATCCCGGCAATCCTTAAAGTGTTAGTTTCATTCATGTATTGCCTCCGCCTCCGGGAGCTTGGAGTATTTGACACAGAATCGTTGCCTTTTCATGGCCTCAACAATGCTGCTGAGGTGTAAACACCTTGCCAGAAACAGATAATTGACACAAAACTGTTGATTTTACGTTGTTTTAACTTTTAAAAATGGCTCGAAAGTGTAAATTCTAAGATTTAATACTGAAGTTGACACAGATTCTAGCGTTTTCTATGTCAACATCGCCCTCGTCACAATGTATTTACACCCAGAGCTTTAAAAATGACATATTTTTCCATTTTTTGGGGCTCAAAATGTCAAATCTTTTGGCTGTGAACGAAATTTACACCCGCAGGGATCCCGCGAAGGCTGAAAACTGCGAATCACGCCACGGCTGGCCGCGCGAAGGCTGAAAACAGAGGAACTCCCCCACGCCATGCCGTACCCACGCCGGACCAGCGATTTAATGCTTTAATAAGGAACTTCTTACAGCGTCTCCATATCCGTCTGGAGGCTGTGCTTTACTCTGTCCTTTTCCTCTGCGGTCTTGGCGTCGTTCCACTTGTCCATGG
>CADBRY010000260.1 GCA_902797195.1 uncultured Eubacteriales bacterium | reverse complement strand
TAGCTCGCTGATACTGGCAGGGATACCTGCCTTGAACGAGAAGCCCCCGCTTCTAGCCGACAGGCTAAGCGGCGGGAGCAGGTCACATTCATTTGGCTCCCTTACATCTATGAGATGGGCTCCCGGAGTTTCCCGGAACAGGTCCAGTCCCTCGTTGATGTTCGGCCCTCTTAAAAAATCAAACAGTCCCATTGTGCACCTCCTTATTATGGCTATGTTATACCATTGTGCAAAGGCAACGGTAAGTGATTTTGTCACTCTAATCCACAGCATTGATAAATACCATTTTTTGGTGTAAACTGAATCCATGACAAGAGGAGAGGATTCGTACAAAAAAACAACCATAGACATCATCGTTCCCTGCTACAACGAGGAGGAGAACATCGATGCTTTTTATGCTGCGGTGCAGGAAGTGGTAGAGGCCATTCCCGGGTACGAATTTTCGTATATTTTCATCGACGACGGAAGCTCCGACAAAACTCTCGAGGCCATCAAGAAGCTGGTAGCCGGGAAGGAAAAACCGGAGATCAAATACATTTCATTCAGCAGAAACTTCGGCAAGGAAGCTGCCATGTATGCGGGGCTCAAGCAGTCATCCATCAGAGGATCCGACTACGCTGTGCTCATCGACGCAGACCTGCAACATCCCCCACAGCTGATAAGGGAAATGATAGACATCATCGAAGAGACGGGATGCGACAGCTGCGCCGCCAGGAGAGTATCCAGAAAAGGCGAGCCAAAAATCAGAAGCTTTTTCGCCCGGGTCTTCTATAAAATAATGAACAGATTCAGTGAGATAGAGATCGTGGACGGAGCGGTGGACTATCGCATGATGGACCGCAAAATGGTCAAGGCCATCGTGGATATGCCGGAAAGCCAACGGTTCTCAAAAGGGATATTCTCATGGGTCGGCTTTGACACACGCTGGATTGAGTTTGAAAACATAAAGCGCCTTTCGGGAGAGAGCAAGTGGAACGTGTGGAGCCTTACAAGATATGCAATAAGCGGCTTCGTTGACTTTGCAGAAGCGCCACTTAAATTCATGGGTTTCATGGGAGGCGTGATCACCCTGGGCGCCGGGATATATCTGATCGCAGAGCTCATCAAGACCGGAATCTTCGGCAAAGATGTGCCGGGATACGAGTCCATCATATGTCTGGTTCTGTTTTTCGGCGGGCTGCTGGTCGCCATCATGAGCGTTATCGGACAGTACATCGGCAGGATGTATGTGGAGACGAAGAGGCGGCCCATCTACGTTGAGAAGGAAAGCAACACAGACGAGGAGTAGCAGGGGCAGGGAGAAGACAGTGACCAGAGTAACGGGATTTTTCAAAAAACACAGATACGCCGCCGCGGCTTTTTTCCTGCCGGCGCTGATACTTGTGATCGCTTTTGCTGTGACGGGAGTATACCCGTTCGGCGAAGACCAGATCACCATCATAGACATGTACCATCAGTACGTGCCTTTTTTAAGTGAACTTCAGTACAAACTCCAGCACGGAGGGAGCCTGCTTTACAGTTGGAACGGAGCGGCGGGGTACAACTTCTGGGCCCTGACATCCTACTACGCGGCAAGCCCCTTGAATCTTCTGCTGGTGTTCTTTCCCCCGGGGCTGATTGTCGAGGGAGTGACTTTCATCCTCGTCCTCAAAGTGGGATTTTCGGGGATGTTCCAATACCTTTATCTTAAGAGGACCTATCCAAGGACGGCGGATCTTCCTCAGGTGAGCAGGGCTGCCGACAACTGGGCCGGGGTTGCCTTTGGAACGATGTACGCTCTGTCCGCATATTTCCTGGGCTACTTCTGGTGCATCATGTGGATCGACGTGATGGCGCTGCTGCCCCTTTGCATGCTGGGACTTCGGCGTTTGGTCAACGAGGGCCGGCCGGTCATGTACAGCGTGAGTCTGGCGTTGATCATAATCTGCAACTATTACATCGCCATAATGGTCTGCATCTTCACGGTGCTCTATTACCTGGTGATATATTTTGAAAAGCCGAGAGAGGGCGGGGCGAAGAAGTTCATAAGCACCACGGCGATCGTTGCCCTTTACTCGGTGATCGGAGCGGCCATTGCCTGCATCAGATTTTTCCCCACCTGGCGGGCCATGAAAAACGCCTACTATTTTGCCGACCAGATGCCGGAGGAATGGAGCTTCTACAACGATCCCCTGGAGATCGTCAACCAGCTTCTGCCCAACGCCCACCTGTGTTTCAGAGAGGGACTGCCCAACCTTTACTGCGGACTGTTCGTGGTGATCATGCTGGTGTTTTTCTTCGTGAGCAAAACCATCAGCCTGAGGGTGAAGTTCGTCAACGGGCTGCTACTTGGCTTCATGTTTTTGAGCTTGAACATAAACAAACTGGATTTCATCTGGCACGGGCTTCATTTCCCCAATGAGCTGCCCTACAGATATTCATTCGTGATTTCATTCGTGCTGGTGGGCCTGGCTTATCAGGCCTATCTCAGGCTGCCCCAGATCAGCAGAAAAACCATGATGGCGGCCCTCGCCGGACTGCTTGGGTACTACCTGCTGGCGGCCCACGTTCTTGAAGGGTCTCTGGACAACAAGGAGGAATATTTCTACATCGGCGTCGGCCTGCTGCTGCTCTATGGACTGATCCTGATCCTGCACAGAGAGGGTAAACTCACCCACGGAAATCTCAGCGGCCTTCTGGTGTTCGTTCTCGTCTGCGAGCTCATATGCACAACCAGCATTTCCTTCGACCGTGCGGGCAGCGTCATAAGGGATGACTACCTCAGCGACAGGGAGGGCGTGGAGAAGCTTCTCAATCCCCTTCGAGATGAGTTCGTCAGGGTGGAAAAAACCGACGGCACCGTGATCAACATGCCGGCTCTCTATCACTACCGGGGCGTCTCCCAGTTTTCTTCGTCCATCAATGCAAAGGCAACGGAGCTGATGGAAAAGATCGGCGTGGAGGGTGAGCCCGGAAGGAACAGATACAACTATGTGTTCACAACGCCTGTTATCAATGCAATGCTGAACATCAAATATATCATTGCGGAAGAGGAGCCATCCGTTGACGGAAGGTTCAAAAAAATCGACAGCAACAAGACTGCAACTCTCTATGAGAACACCCAGCCTCTATCAATAGGATACATGCTTCCGGAATCCATCAGGACTTGGGAAACTTTAGATACAAATCCTTTCACCGTACAGAATGATTTTGTGAGAGCTGCTACCGACGGAAAAGTTGACAGCGTATTCGAAAGCGTTGAAAGAGTATCTGCTCTCTCTGATGATGTGGAGGTCATGGAGAGCGATGGCGGATCTATCGAGACCATGTCTGAAGACGGTGTGGCAGGCATACTCACCTTGAATTACAAAGCGGATAAGGCGGGAGATTATTATGTCTTCGTGGAAGCCGATCAGGCTGAGACCATAAATATTTTCAGAGACAACTCCATCTACAAAAGCATCACGGAAGACTGCGGCGCCGTGGTCCATGCAGGAAAGATGAAGGCCGGTGAAGAGTTCGATATCGAGATCGATTACGAAGAAGGCGGACAGGGCATGGTGAACAGCAAGGTCTACAGGCTGGACGAAGAAGCCTGGAACATGGCCTATGTATTCCTGAGCAAAGATATGATGGAAGTCACTGACTTTGGAGATACATTTGTTGAGGGCGTGGTGGAACCAAGAGCCGACGGTATATTCACCACATCCATCCTATACGAAAAGGGATGGACCCTGTACGTGGATGGTGAAAAGGAAGAGATCGGAGACCTGATCGGAGACGATTTCATTTCCGTGCCTCTGGATGCAGGCAGGCACGAAATACGCCTGCGGTATATTCCGGAAGGGTTCATACCGGGGGTCATACTTACCATCTGCGGGATACTTGCTTTGGCGGCACTTGAGATACTGCGCCGCAGAAGGGACAAAAAAGCCCAGCGTGCCGGGGTGGCGGCAGCTGTTGGAAGTGCGGCGGAGGCAGCCGCAGAGCCGGTGAGTGCATCAGTCGCGCCAGCGGGCGAGGAGCCGGTCTATGACTTCCGGGATCTCCCCTAAGGGGATCTGGTTGTATGACAGGAGAACAAGACCATCTGAAGATACTGCGGGGATGCCCAGAGAACGGGCATCCTTTAATATTTTCTTCAGGGGGATGTTCCTTCCTTTTATCTTAAGAAGCAGGCCGATGCCCGATGCATTGTTGCGGATCTCAACAAGATCCGAAGCGTCTTTTTTCAGGATGTCCGTAACCAGTGAAAGCTTCTGGGAATAGAGCTTCCTGAGCTTGCGGATGTGGGTCTGGTACATGCCCGTCTCCATGAATTTGGCCAGAGTAAGCTGCTCCAACTTGGAGCAGGTCTGAGAATAGCCGCTGAGTTTTGAAGAAAAGTCTTCGGCGATCTTGGTGGGAAGGACCATGTAGCTGATTTTTACAGCGGCAAATAATGTACTGGAAAAAGACCCAAGGTATATTACACGCTCATCTTCCGCGATGCTTTTTATGGGAGGTATGGGCCTGCCGAAATACCTGAGCTCGCTGTCGTAGTCGTCCTCTATTATGTAGCTGTCATTTTTCATGGCCCAGCGAAGCATTTCATAGCGCCGGCCGATGGGCATGATGGAGCCGCTGAGGGAATTGTTTGAGGGACTCACATAGGCGGCTGCCGGCTCTCCCGATGGAAGGGACTCCAGAAGCAGTCCGTTGGCATCAACTCCAACATGGATGATCTCAAAACCTCTGTCCCGAAAAGTATTCCTTACGGGAGCGTACCCGGGGGTTTCCAGAACCACATTTTCTATCTTAAGATCCTTCAGTATGTTTGCCAGAAG
>CADBRY010000259.1 GCA_902797195.1 uncultured Eubacteriales bacterium | reverse complement strand
CGCCCTGGATGAGATCCATCACGAGAGAGAAGTGGCGAAACTGGCGCTGATTCTCGGCGTGCCCACCGCGATCTCATACGATGTGGTGAAGGTCGGAGACAGCTACGGGTCCGTGTTTGAACTTCTCAACGCCCGTTCATTCTCAAAAATAATCGCATCGGAGCCGGAAAAAATCGACTGGTGCATAGACGAATATGTGGAGATGCTGAAGAAGATCCACTCAACCCTTGTTCCCGAGGGGAAACTGCCGAATGTGAAAGAGACTGCCATTGGCTGGGCTCGCTTCATGCAGGATCATCTGCCCGCCGAATACGGTGAAAAGCTGCTGGCCATGATCCAGGATGTGCCTGATGACGATCACATGATCCACGGAGATTATCATACGAAGAATCTTGAACTTCAAAACGACGAGGTGCTGTTGATCGACATGGACACCCTGTCGGTGGGACATCCCATCTTTGAGTTTGCCAGCATCTATAACGCCTTCATTGGCTTTTCCGAGTACAATCACGAGACCGTCAAGAACTTCCTCGGATTCGACTGGGATACCTCCAACTTGTTCTGGAAGAAGACCTTGGCCGGGTATTTTGAAACCGAAGATGAAAAGGTGTTGAAAGATATCGAGGACAAGGCGCGGATAATCGGATACACGCGGCTGATAAGAAGGTCCATCCGCCGTGAGGGAATGGAAACGGAAGAAGGCAGGGCGGAGATCGAACTGTGGAAGAAGAACCTGCTGGAACTTCTGGACAAGACGGACAGCCTGTGCTATGAGGTTGGGGTCACAGATGAGGGTGAGGCCGACCACGACGAGCTTGATATAGAAGCGGTGGAAGAGAACCTGGACAGGGTCACCCGGTTCGTGGAAGAAAAACTTGAAGTTACCGGCTGCACCCCGAAGGATGTCATGCAGATAGGGATCGCCGTGGAGGAAATCTTCATTAATATAGCCAAATATGCTTACGCCCCCGACAAGGGAAAGGCAACGGTAAGGGTGGAGGTGTCCGAGGATCCCGTAACGGTCACCATAACCTTCATCGACCACGGTAAACCCTACGATCCTGTGGCAAAGGAAGATCCGGACATTACTCTCAGTGCGGAGGAGAGAAAAATAGGCGGTCTGGGGATATTCATGACCAAGCAGCTTATGGACGATGTGGAATATGTCTATGAGGGAGGAAAAAACATTCTTACACTGAAGAAAAAAATATGATGAAACCGCATACATCCGGTTTTTATAGAGAAAGAGCAACAAAATGTACAAGTTTGCTCTTTTTTTATGAGCTGAGGGCATAAATGTGCTTAATAATTCAAAACAAATCAAATTTTCAGAAAAATCCTTGTAATGTTCGGAAATATGCTTATAATTATAAGTACACAGTATGTAACCGGTTTCACAACCGCGGCTGAAACGGATGTAGGACCGTAGAAAAGGAGGATACGTTATGTACAAATGTAGTCAAGAAAGAATGTCTGACAAGATCAAGACCTTTGCAAAATTTGGTGATGCAGGACACGGTGGAATCACCAGATACTCTCTTTCTCCCGAAGCTCACATGGCAAGGGAAGAGTTCAAGAAGAGAATGGAAGCTATCGGTGCTAAGGTCGAATGCGATGATGTAGCCTGCATGTATGCTACAATCGAAGGCTCCGATCCCAACGCCAAGAGAATCGTAATGGGCTCCCACTGCGACTCGGTTAAGAACGGCGGTAACTATGACGGTATCGAGGGCGTTATGACAGGAATGGAAGTTCTGGAAACAGTAGTTGCCGAGAACATTCCTCATAAACATCCTCTGACAGCCATGATATGGACGAACGAGGAAGGTTCACTCTATCCTCCCGCAATGATGGTATCGGGAATCATCTGCTATGATTATCTGCCTGATTCACTGAAACCGAACTTCGAATATGACAACATGATGGCTTCAAAGCCAATGGATGAGTCCGAGTTTGCAAACTTCGGCGAAGCTCTTGCGGCAACACCTTTCAAGGGCCCAAAAGAGAACAGAATCAGCCCGGACAAATACTGCGCAATGTTCGAGACCCATCTTGAGCAGGGCCCGATCCTCGAGGACGCAGGCAATGAAGTCGGCGCTGTACAGCTGGTAATGGGTATGTTCAACTACAGAGTACGTTTCCACGGATTCACAGCTCACGCAGGTACATTCCCAATGGCAAAGAGACATGATGCTCTTTATGCGGCATCCAAGTTCCTCTGCGAGATGCATGACAGATATGATGCATATAATGCAGAGATCGTCAAGGAAGGCCAGCCTGAATTCGTATACACAACAGGTGAGATCTATGTACATCCCGGAATCCATACCTGCATCAACGATGAAGCAGAGTTCTCCCTGGATGTAAGACATCCTGATCCTGAAGTACGTAAGCACTGCATGGATATCCTTAAGGAAATGGCAGCACAGGAATGGTGCCAGTGCACATGCGATATCGAAGAACAGTGGGTAAGAGACACCGTTCCCTTCGACAAGAACCTGATCGGATTTGTTGAAGAGTCCATGGAAGAGCTTGGACTGAAGTGGCAGAAGATCCTCTCCGGAGCAGGTCATGATGCACAGTTCTGCGCATACATGATCCCGACAACAATGATCTTCTCAAGAACAAAAGACGGTCTTTCTCACTGCGAGCCGGAGCATGTATCCGATGAGGACTGCACGGCAGCTGCATCAGCAACACTGAATGCGGTTCTGAAAGCAGACAAATTCTACGACTGATAACAGAACAGCAGCTTTGATCCAAACCGACGGGACGTGCCTCGTCCCGCCGGTTCTCTATACACTGAACAGTCAGAACGAAAAGACATGACGGTATAGTGCATTAGGCAAAGGAGGGATGAAATTGAGTAAAGTGGTAAAAGGAAAGTACACAGCAGAGGCGGTAGCGGGTTTCACACATAGAACTGCTATGGAAGAGGCGGCCAGATGTCTGTTGTGTCACGACGCTCCGTGCAGCAAGGGCTGCCCGGCAGGAACGGATCCGGGAAAATTCATCAGATCGATTCGTTTCAGAAACGTTAAAGGCGCGGCAGAGACTATTCGCCAGAACAACATTCTTGGTGGAAGCTGTGCCCGGATCTGCCCCTATGACAATCTCTGTGAAGAGGCATGTTCAAGATGCGGCATCGACAGACCCATCGAGATCGGCAAGCTGCAGAGATATGCCAT
>CADBRY010000258.1 GCA_902797195.1 uncultured Eubacteriales bacterium | reverse complement strand
GGAGCTTGGTGGAACTATGCCTGAAGATCTACCAACGCCGGAGAAGAGCATCCAACAGATCGAACGCGAAACACAAAAAGAACTTCCCGACACAGAGGAATAAAGCAATATAATCGCCCCTGCACCAACAGAGGCGATACAAACGGGTTGAAGATAAAAAATCCACAAACCGTACAACCATTAGGATTATAACATCTTCAGCCCTGTATTTTCAACTTATGCAGGGTATTTTTGTACCCGGAACGGAGGAAATATGGCGACATATACACACAGACACCGGGAAACATACCGGAACGTAGAAATCGACATCAAAGCCGCTTCATCCAAGGAGCTGTCTGATAAGGTCAAGAAGAGAAAAGATCAGATCGACCGGGGCTTCATGGACGATACTATCAAGCTGTCCGAATTCGGGAAACGCTATCTGGAGGCCTACAAGCTCCGTACAGTGTCGTACATCCACTATAAAGACCTGCACTACCTTTTGGGCGTTATCGTGGCAGGAATCGGCGATAAACCGCTCTGTAACGTACGCCCTATGGATCTGCAGGCTTATCTGAACACGCTGACCCATTTTTCCGACAGTTACATCAAGAAGCAATACGATCTGATCTGCCAGCTTTTCACTCATGCATACCGTAACGGCGGGACTCCTACGGACTACACTCTGAATCTTATAAAGCCCAATGGCAAACCCACCGGCAACGGGCGCAGCATAACAGATCATGAACGGACCATACTGCTGCAGGTACTGGATGGCCACCGAGGGGAACTGTTCTGCAAAATCATGCTCTACTGCGGACTCAGGCCATCAGAGGTACAGGCTCTTCAGTGGTGCGACATAGATCTTCGAAACAATGTTATCCATGTTTCAAAGTCTCTCAAGGCTGACGGGACCGTTGGCAGCCCAAAAACAAAATCCGCATACAGATCTGTCCCGATCCCGGATCACCTTGTTCCGTTGATCAGATCTAAAGAGTCTCAGGATCCATTTGAAGATGTATTCAGCCACGGACTGAACTGGAGGCGCAGGATGTGGGATTCTATCAAAAGAGAAATGAATATAGCCATGGGATGCCGCACTTACAGGAACAAGCTTCTACCGCCCTATCCACTGGCGGATGACTTCACCCTGTATAATCTACGGCACACCTACTGCACGGATCTGGAAAAGGCCGGTGTACCCATAAACATCGCTTCCAGGCTAATGGGTCACAGCAGCATTTCCATTACTTCAAAAGTGTATACTCATGCCTCGGAAGAGGCTCTTGAAATGGCCAGAGATCTCATAAATAGCACAAACATCGGGATTTTGCCCGGGAAAAAATCGGGATAAATGGCTATTTCCCAGCGTTTATCTTTTCCCTGGGGGTCAGGTGGCCGCAGGTTCAAATCCTGTCTCTCCGACCAGCTTTAAAGCCTTGGATCATAACATGATCCGAGGTTTTTATTTATGTTCGAAAAAATAGTCAAAATATACTGATAATTTTACTTGCTTTACACACTGCTCAAAATGTATAGTTAAATAGGAAGATTGTTTGTTCAATAATACGTTGACGAGGCAAAGTGAGGTACACCAAAAATGAGCAGATTGGAATTCAAACAAAAAAGCCAGGCTCAGAAGGAAGTGGAAGCGCTGTACGGTGATATCCAGCGAAGGGTAATCGCCAGTCCGCCCAGCCAGTGTCAGGTGGACATGACCTGCTCCTTCCTTAAACTGTGTCAGGCTCAGTCCTGCGGCAAGTGCATACCCTGCAGGGCAGGCGTAAACCAAATGATCCTTATCCTTGAAAAGATCCTTGACCTTGATGAAGAATGCAGCATGGATGATCTTGTTCTTTTACAGAAAACTGCTGAAGCAGTAAGGGATTCTTCAGACTGTGCCATAGGCACGGAGACCGCTGAGATAGTCCTTAAGAGCCTTCACAGCTTTGAAGAGGACTACATTTCACACATAGAGCACAATCGCTGTTCTGACAATGTCCTGGATATGAGAAATACAGTTCCCTGCGTTTCCAAGTGTCCCGCTGAGGTCGACATACCGGGATATATTTCTCTGATAAAAGCCGGACGTTACGATGATGCTGTTAGGCTTATCCGCAAAGACAACCCCTTCCCCACAGTATGCGCCCTCATATGCGAGCATCCCTGCGAGGGTCACTGCAGAAGAAATATACTGGATGCCTCTATCAATATCAGAGGACTCAAGATGTTCGCAGTAGATAATTGTTCACCCATAGTACCCATCCCTGAGAAGAATGCCCCCACAGGCAAGCGCATTGCCATAATCGGCGGCGGCCCAAGCGGTCTGACCGCGGCATACTATCTCTCACTGATGGGCCACGAGACAAAGGTCTTTGAAAGACGCGCACAGCTTGGGGGAATGCTGCGCTACGGCATCCCAAGCTATCGTCTGCCCCGTAAGAGACTGGACTGGGATATAGAGTCCATCCTGTCCGCAGGTGTGGAAGTGGAGCTCAACTCGGACATTAACACAGAAGAAGCTGTAGAGCAGCTGATGCATGAATACGATGCGGTATACGTGGCAATAGGTGCTCACAACTATAAAATGATCGGAATCGAAGGAGAAGAAAGCAACGGTGTCATATCGGCGGTGGACATGCTTAGAGGCATTGGAGACGATAACATGCCTGACTTCAAAGACAAGCGCGTCGTCGTTGTGGGCGGAGGTAACGTTGCGATGGACGTTGCCCGTACCGCAATGAGACTTGGAGCCTCCAATGTGGATATCGCCTACAGACGCCGCAAGGTGGATATGACAGCCCTTCCCGAGGAAATCGACGGAGCTATCGCAGAGGGCTGCCGTCTTCTGGAACTGCGTACACCTGTCAGGATCGAATCCGATGAAAACGGCAATGTCAAAGCTCTCATAGTCAAGCCTCAGAAGGTGGGACAATACGACTCATCGGGCAGACCCCGGTCCTTCCCCGCACAAAAGGATGAAGTCGTTCTCGACTGTGACATCGTAGTCGGAGCGATCGGTCAGGAAATCGAATCCGAAGTCTTTGAAAAAGCGGGAGTTTCAGTGCTCTGGAAAAAGCTCAATACGGATGAATCCATGGCTGTTGACGGTATGGAGGGAGTGTTCGCCGGAGGAGACAGCGTGACCGGCCCCTCAACTGTCATAAATGCCATAGCCCAGGGAAGAGTTGC